>CAJXPH010000267.1 GCA_913057765.1 uncultured Campylobacteraceae bacterium | reverse complement strand
ACGAGATCCTCTCTGGTCTCGTGGGCTCGGAGATGTGTATAAGAGACAGCTCTACAACTACGTAATTTTCATCTACTGAAGATTGTTTTAAAGAGATAAATTCTTTTATTTGGGGATCATTAATATCTGTAATTATATTCAAAGGGGAAAGCCTATTTTGTTAAATTAGCAAATTATATCTAAATCAAAGTAATGGTATTGTTATAATTAAACTATTCAATAACTTATTTATTTAACCAAATTACATTTTCAATACCAACTAATAAAGCAAAACTAGATAATTCTACATCTAATTTTTCTTGTTGTTTACTATCCCAAATAACACCCTCTTCTTTCCAAAAATTAATAACACTTAATTGATTGGCTTTTCTATTAGCTTGTAATTCAATTCTTCCTATAAATTTGCTACCTTGAAGTAGTGGATATACATAATATCCCCATACTCTTTTTTCTTTTGGTACAAATATTTCTATTTTATAATCAAAGTCGAATATCTTTTTAAGTCTTATTCTATCCCTGATAGTTGGATCAAATGGGTTTATTATTTGTATTTTAGAATTTGATTTTTTTAGCTTAATTAATTTATTTTCAATATCTAAAGAAGTAAAACTTTTTATATATTCTCCTTCATTATTTTCCCACTCTACTTCCATTAGATTTTCTTTATTATTTTTAATCCAAGTATTTACTTCTTTTATACTTAATGTATCCCAAAAGTTTTTTATCTCTTTTGCACTTGCAATACTCATTCTGTGTAGAGCCTCTGAACAAAGCCAGTGTATTTGTTCCTCTTCAGATATCTTTTTATTCAAAATATCTCTAGGAATTATATTTTCACTTAAATCATAATATTTTCTAAAACTCTTTCTATAAGCAGTACTAAGAACTCCACAATACCACATATAATCCAATGTAGTTTTATGTACAGGTCTTGACCACATTTTCTTTTCACCTATAATTTTACTCTCAAAATCTTTTGTATGTAAGGCACCTTCTTTTTTAATTCTATTTAAAATATCTTGTACACCCTTTTCATCTAAAATATCTTTATAATATTTTGATTTATCAAGCTTTTCTTTATAACGTTTAAATTGACCTTTCCACATTGGATAAAATTCCACAGGTAATACAGAAGCATCATGAGTAAAATGCTCAAAGATATTTCCACCTTCAAAAAGTAAATCATCCAACATATGTTCTTTATAATTTTTATTTCTTGACCACAAAATATGATGATGTGCTCTAGTTACATTTTGAATAGTATCTAATTGAACAAAGCCTAAGTCTTTTATAATTTGTAAAACATCAAGTTTTTGATTCTTTATATTTTGTAAACCATTTGAGTTTAACCACAAAAGTCTCATCTCATTGTTTGAAATTTTTATCATTTTATTCACCAAGCAGAGGTAAGTGTTTAATACTTTTGTACTTCAAAGACAACTCCACACAATGTTTTATAATATCAAGAGGTAAAGGTTCATTTATATTCAATACTATTGCCCTATCACCTTCAAAAATAAGTAAATCTTTATATAGAATTCTAAATGTACTTACTAATTTTGTTTTACAATTAAAGAAAATAAAATATTTATCTTCAGATTTACTTTTCCAATCAATTCTAACTGTACTTCCACCTTTTACTAAATAACTGGGTTCTCCCCATTTTAGAGTTTCTTCATAAACTTCAAAATCATTAGTTTTTATAACATCAAGTATTAAAGCTCTAAGCTCTAACATTTTGTTTTTTACATAAGAAGGATAATTATCAAACTTAGATTGAACTTCTTTATTCATCATAGTATACACCTATTTATTATTCTATTGATTTATACCAAATACTTGAGAATATTTCAAGAGCTGGTTCTATTTCCTTTTCATTAAATACACCAAAGCCCATACGTACTGCATCCCAGTCTCCTCCACATACATTTTTAGCGAAGTATATTTTGATTCTCTCTTTTTTAGCTAAATCTTTAAATTTTTCAATATTTATATCAACCATTGGATTAATAAGAATAGATAACCCTGCTCCTTGGGTCTCAATTTTCATTGTGTCACCTAATTTTTCTAGCAAAAATGATTTCATCAAGTTGTGTTTTTTCCTATTCATAGTTCTTATTTTTCTTAAATGTCTATCCCAATGCCCTCCACTCATAAACTTTTCTAAAGTTTTTTGCATCATTAGTGGCACAGTAGCAAATACTTTACTATAGTGATTATCATATAAAGGAAGTAAACGTTCTGGCAAAACCATATAACTAATCCGTAAAGGAGCAGATAGTGACTTTGAAAAAGTCCCCATATAAATAACTCTATCAAACTTATCTAAACCTTGTAAAGAAGGTACTGGTCTATTTATATAAGAAAGCTCACTATCGTAATCATCTTCAATAATAAGCCCATCATTTTTTTCTGCCCACTCTAATAATTTATGTCTATTACTTACTGGCATAGTAACTCCAGTTGGGTATTGGTGAGAAGGTGTTACATAAACTAAGTTTGATTTTTCTAATTTATCTATTTTAATACCATTTTTATCTATAGGTATTTTTTTTATATTATAACCATGAGACTTAAATACATTCGCTGCAGTGTTATAACCCGGGTTTTCAATAGATAAAGTGTCATACTTATCATGTATTAACTTCGCTAATACTTCCATAGAGTTTGTAAATCCACAACCAATAACCACTTGATGTGCATGACAGTTTACTCCCCTTGATGTACTAATATATTTTGCAACTTCAATACGTAAACCTTCTTCTCCTTGTCCACTTGGATATGCACCTAAATCAACATCTTCATCAATATATTTATTAAATAAACGTTTCCATACTTTAAGAGGAAAACTATCTTTAGAAAGACGTGTAGGATCAAAATCATATAGCCACTCTTCTTTTTTTTCTTCTTGATTAGCTAGATTTATTTTAGCTTTGAAAGTAGAAGCATTTATATCTTCAACTATATAACCTTTTTTAGGATAACTTTCAATATAACCCTCTACAACAAGTTGAGAATATGCTGATTCGATAGTCGTTCTACTTAAATTATAAGAAGAAGCCACTTTTCTAATAGAGGGTAGTTTACTCCCTACATTATAGTTTTCAATAATATCTTTTTTTACTTGCTCATATAGTTGTATATGCAAAGGGGTTTTAATCTTTTGATTTATTATATACACAATCTGTCCTTATTATTTTAAATAATTTGGCTCTTGTGAGAAGTCCAGTTTAATGTTAGGATACCACAACTTAAATTAATTTAATAGAAAAACTACAAAAAAGGATATAAAATGAAAATCAAATTATTACAGGTAATATTTATGTTTTTAGCATTTAATTCTATAGAGGCTAATCAAACATTTGGAATAGATTCAAAGCAAATTAAAGAGATGATGAAAACTAATACTTTATATATAATCGGTGTTGATGAAAAGTGTAAATGGAATAAAAATAAAGTGAAAGTAAAAAACCTCCAAAGTATAGGTAAAGGATTACTTGAATTTAAATTTCCTAAATTAGATTTCAATACTTACAAAAAAGATACAGTTTTTATTGTTTCTTCTAAGAAAGATTCGACTTCTATTAAATTTGTTGAAAGACTAAAAACTCTAGGTTTTAAAAATGTGAAATATTTAAAAGATGGAAATAAAAGTTGGAATGAAATACTAATAGACTTTAGAGGAATGAAACTTTTTTCTATATTTAATAGCTGTCTCTTATACACATCTCCGAGCCCACGAGACCAGAGAG
>CAJXPH010000266.1 GCA_913057765.1 uncultured Campylobacteraceae bacterium | reverse complement strand
ACGAGATCCTCTCTGGTCTCGTGGGCTCGGAGATGTGTATAAGAGACAGTTTAAAAATAGTATTTACGCCAAAAGAGAATTTTTCTAAACTAAAGAGAATAATAAAAAGTGATAAAGAAATAGAATTTTTAAAAAAAGCAGCAAAAATTGGAAGAAAGGGTTTTAAAGAACTTGCCTTTTATATTCAAAAAAATGGATATAAACAAAGTGAAAATTTCTTACATTTTAAAGCAATAGAAAAAATGAGCGCGCTAGGCGAAAATGATTTAAGTTTTGACCCTATTGTTGCATTTAATAAAAATGCAGCTAAACCTCATGCATTGCCAACAAGTAAAAAATTAAAACTAAACGATCTTATATTAGTTGATGCTGGAGTTAAATATAAAAGATACTGTTCAGATAGAACTTGTACCTCTAATGCAAACTTTGAAAAATTTTCTTTTAAAAGAGAACAAAAATTCAAAAATTCTAAACATCAAAAAATCTATGATATAGTTTATAAAGCCCAATTAAACGCTATAAATAAAGTAAGATGTGGGATGAGAGCTTCTAAAGTTGACAGTTTAACTAGGGATTATATTGAGAAAGCTGGATATGGGAAATATTTCGTGCATAGTACAGGTCATGGGGTAGGACTTGATATTCACGAATTTCCTAATATAAATTCTAAATCTGATGTAATTATTGAAGACAATATGGTTTTTACTGTTGAGCCAGGGATATATCTTCCAAATGAATTTGGAGTAAGAATTGAAGATGCAGTTGTTATGAAAAATGGAAAAGCTCAAATACTATAATTTACACAAAAATTAAGAAAATAATTCTTGACTGATTTAATAAGTTTTATTTTCTTGGAGAAATATGAAAAAAAAATTAAACGATAATTTAACACTTCACTACACAAATAATTTTCCAAAAAAATTAAAAAGTTCATCAAATAAAAAATATCTTGTAACCATCGGTATTGGTGGAAATATTGGAAACACAAAAAAGATATTTGATAAACTTTTATTATCTTTAAAATCAAATAAAAAATTTAGTATTCTTAGGACTTCTCCTTTGTTAACAAACCCTCCTTTTGGTTTTTTGGAACAAAATGACTTTTTAAATGGTATAATTGCGCTTAAAACTAATCTGTCACCTAATGAATTTTTAAAAATTATGCAAAGATTAGAAAAAAGATACGGAAGAAAGCGATCCTTTCAAGATGCGCCTAGAACTCTGGATATAGATATAATATTTTTTGATAATAAAAAAATAAATACTAAAAAACTTATAGTTCCTCACAAAGATTGGGCAAATAGAGAATCTGTTATTATTCCTTTAAAGTATATGATGAACATTTAATTGTTCTTTTAATTTTGACTCCTTATGAAAAGTAAAAATTTATTACTTAAAAAATAAAGAAGAGCAAATCAAATATATAAAATTTACAAGGGTAGAAAATGAAGAAAAAAGTAGTTGTTGGAATGTCTGGTGGTGTTGATTCCTCTGTTACTGCATTACTATTAAAACAACAAGGGTATGAAGTAATAGGGTTATTTATGCGTAATTGGGAATATGGAATAAAAGGTAGCCAATGTCCTAATCGTATAGAGTTTGAAGATGCAAAAAAAGTTGGCGAGATATTAGGAATTGAAGTAAAAGGTATAGACTTTGTCGAGGAATACAGAACAAAAGTATTTGATGTATTTTTAGAAGGTTTAAAAAAAGGTCTTACTCCTAATCCAGATATACTTTGTAATCGTGAAATTAAATTCACTGTATTTTTAAATGAAGCAAAAAAAATGGGTGCTGATATGATTGCAACTGGCCATTATGCAAAAATAAGTAAATATAATGACCACTATGTACTTGATACTCCAAAAGATAGTTCAAAAGACCAATCATATTTCTTACATGCACTATCAAGTGAACAACTTTCTCACTCTATGTTCCCACTTGCTGATTTGACTAAAAAAGAAGTTCGAGAAATAGCAAAAGAGCATAACTTACATGTAAATGATAAAAAAGATAGTACGGGGATATGTTTTATAGGGAATCAAAGATTTGATGAATTTATCACACAACATCTAAAAGCTATTCCTGGAGATATTATTGATGAGTCTGGAAAAGTAATAGGAAAACATAAAGGTCTTATTTGTTACACACTAGGGCAGAGAAAAGGTATTGGTCTTGGAGGTATCAAAGAGACTGAATCAGCTGGTCATATCCATAATCCATGGTATGCAGCCAAAAAAGATATGGAAAATAATACATTGACAGTTGTTCAAGATACAAATCACCCATTACTTATGAACCAAAATGTAGAAGCTAGTCATATGCACTGGGTATTAGAGCAGCCACCTAAAGTTGGTGATAAATTAATGGCCCAAGTACGTTATCGTCAACAAAAACAAGCTTGTACTGTAACTGAGGCTAATGATGATAAAGTTCTAGTTCAATTTGATAAGCCTCAAAGAGCTGTGACTTTAGGACAAAGTCTTGTTTTATATGATGGTGATTATTGTCTAGGTGGTGGATTTATAAGTAATTACTTTAATTAGAGATACTTAATTAATTTAAAAAATATTTATAAAAGGAACTTTTTAAAGGTTAAAAATGATGGAAAGAAATGGAATCCTGCTTTCAGGTAAAAAAAAGATAATGGTAGGGATGAGTGGAGGAATTGATTCTTCAGTTACTGCTTATATGCTACAAAAAGAAGGTTACGAAGTTGAAGGTGTATACTTAAAACTTCACGATAGAACTGACGGTTATCACGAAACAAATTTAGAATACATTGATAATGTGACTAAATTCTTAAATATCAAATACCACATTTTAGACAAGACAGAAACATTTGGAGAAGAAGTATATGACTACTTCGTAAATTCATATATTGAAGGAACTACACCTAATCCATGTGTAAAATGTAATAGACAGATTAAATTCGGAGCTATGCTTGATTTTGCAAAAGAGCAAGGTGCTTCATTTTTAGCTACTGGCCACTATGCAAAAACTGATGGCAATTTTTTCTATGAAGCAGATGATAAATCGAAAGACCAAAGTTATTTCTTATCACAAGTAAAAAAAGAAGCTTTAGCTTTTATGATGTTTCCTCTAAGTACTTATAAAAAAGAAGATATTGTAAAATTAGGCGCTTCCCTTGATGATGTATACAAAAAGATTACAGAGGGGAATGAATCTCAAGAAATTTGTTTTGTAGATACTGTTTATACTGATGTAATTAAAAAACATGCAAATATTGATTTTCCAGGAAAAGTTCTTGATGAAGAAGGAAATGTTGTCGGTGATCATAAAGGTTATATGCACTATACAATTGGAAAGAGAAGAGGATTTACTGTTCATGGAGCACATGTCCCTCATTTTGTTACTAAAATAAATCCTGAAGATAATACAATTATTGTTGGAAAAAAAGATGCTTTAGAAATAAACGGAGTTGAAGCTGATAATTTAAATATGTATATTGAGGAAAAAGTGTTTACTTGTACTGTAAAATTAAGATATAGATCTATTTCTATACCTTGTAAAGTTAAAATAAAAGATGAAAAAGCTTACATAAATCTTGATGAAGCTGCATTTGGTGTTGCAGATGGACAACTTGCAGTATTTTATGATAATGATAAAGTACTAGGTAGTGGCTGGATACAAGCAACTAAATAGACTACTTATAAACTAGGATTTACTCCTAGTTTATAAAATAAAAAATACTTCTTAAAAAATATTTTTCTTATATATTTTCTTAATTTCAATACTCCTTATTC
>CAJXPH010000265.1 GCA_913057765.1 uncultured Campylobacteraceae bacterium | reverse complement strand
CACTATCCTCTTCGTCGGCAGCGTCAGATGTGTATAAGAGACAGGATCTTTTCTTTGATTGTCATGGTGATGACTTTCATGACCATCGTCTTTTGGAAATGATGCAATAGTTTCAATGTCATTTTTTGCTAAATCTTTGAAAAAATGTTCTTTATCTTCAAACTCAAAAGGTAAATGTTCTGTAAAGAATAGGTACTTTCCCTCTTCTTTAATTTTAATACTAAAATTTGTAATATTCTTTTTTTCATCAAAAGTTAATTTGTAGAAAGCATTATTTGTTTTCAAAGTGTTATTGTTTTTTGCAATAGTTGTTTTAGTCTTTGAAAATATATCTTTTGCATTTTGTTCATAACTTTCTATTAGGTCATCACTTTTTTTATTTGCTTTGATAATTAACATTTTCATAGTAGCATCAGCATAATTACCATTGATTTTTGAAAAGCTCCAATTATAGGTACCTTTTTTTAATTCAAAAACTCCTGCCCACTCGTAAGGTAAGTCATTTTCTTCGTGATGTTCGTGAGAATGTTTTTTCATCTTTAGAAAAGTGATACCTTGTGTTGTTTCAATAAATTTCATATTTTTATTTTGTGACGCGAATTTATCAAGCCAAGTATTTTCAAATTCTAAACCTATTGGAAAATATATTTTTGCATTTGAAATATCTTTCATTTGTGATGCTTTTGGTTCATATGAGTGAGGATCACTGCCTGGTTTTACCATTGTAGTAACCTTTACTTTATTACCTCCTATCTTTTCAACAAAAGTTTGTTGAGGCAAAATACTTACAACAACGTTTGTTTGTGCATAGATAACGTTTATTAATAAAAATAATGTAATTAAAGATTTCATGATATTCCTTTCTAAAATGAATAAGTTATATTTGCAAATAATTTTTCATACTCTGAACCGTCTTTCTCTTCTTCATAATCAACGTAAGTAATAGCCGTGCTTAATTCATCTGTAATAGAGTACTCTGCAATTATGTTAAATTCATCAGCATCTAAATTATCAGGACCAAAGTTAGTTTTTCCATAGATAGCTTTTAGTGTTAAATCATTAATAGTATAGGATGCTGTTGCATATGCAGTTTCTGCATTTGCTGAATAAACTTGTTCACCATCATCAAGAGGACTCATATTATCCCCAAGTGCTGATATGTTTCCTGCCCCTACATCTTTTTGTGTCCGTATATATCCTGTACTAAATGCAAAATCTTGGATATTTAATCTAGCTTCTAGATTATAAATATCAGCATTTTCTTGTGTCTTTTCATTTGATCTAGCGTAATGTGCAGTTGTTCCAAATAAATCATTATCATAAGAAACTTTTAATCCATAAAAATCGGCCACATCAGGAACTGAATAAAAATAAGGGTTTAATTCTATATTTTCAAAGCTACTATTTTTTACGTCAATTACATAAGCACCTTTATTTTCATTTACTTTTCTAAAATCTTCAACAAAATCTATACCAACTTCTGCTTGTCTTTGTGTATATCCCATTACAATTGATGTCTTTGGAATTGTCGTTAACTCTGCGACTACTGATTCATTAAAGTCTCCAAGCCATTCTAAATCAATCTCTTGTCTACCAATAGAAATAGAAAAATCATCATTTGCATATTTTAAAGCTGCAACATTCACAATTGCATCATTACCATAAGATGTTTCATAATCAACACCTTTTACTTTTTCATGAAATTTATGATTTGCTCTAAATCCTAACGAAGCAGAAAAGTTGTTAAAACTCCCAGTTTCATAATTTAATCCAATAGAACCAGACGTTAATCCCGAATTTTGTTGAGAATTTTTTATATTACTATTTTCATGATAAATAGTAATATCTCCTGATGTTGTACCTTTTTCAAAGGCCTCTTTTATAGATAATGAATCTGCAAATGCATATGAATTACTTAAAAGTAATACTGATACTAAAGTACTTATTTTGTTCATTGGGTTTATTTCCTAAATATTAAGATATTTTTTTGCAACTTAGTTGCAAAAAAAGAATTGTAGTTAAAGAAACTTTAAATGCAACTTAGTTGCATTTAAAGTTTCAAAGAGGATTTAATTAAAGAAGGATGACTAAATTATGATATATTGATAATAATAAAGCTTTATTTATAAAAACTATTATTTTTATAGTGTAGTGGGTTTATATTTCAATTTGTAATACTATGTTTATTTCCCAATAGAATTTATTTTTAAAGACATAGAAATATTCTCTTTATGAACAGTATCAAGCTGTGATCCAACTGACCTTTTTTCATGGTTTGACAATTCTCCTTGAAGTGATTGTAATATATGCCAAAACCTTTCATTAAATGGGGTATTTAATTCTTTAAGCTTATGCTCAAAGATATGGTCAACAATGATTTCTATGATATGGTTATAAATGATTTTGTTTGTTTCTCTTTGAAGTCTATATTTTTTCATAATTATTAGATTATTTTTATAAACTAATTTTTCTTCTTCTGCAAATTTATTATCTTCTTTTACATTTTCTATTTCATTATCTAAGAATTCTTCTAATTCAGAAATTTCTTTTTCACAAGTTTTTTTTAAGTCAGTTTCTAAATTGAGTATAGTATTTAATATATCATCATCATTTAGTCTTTTGCCTTCTATATTATGAGTGTAGATAATGCCTTTTTCATAATTGTGATGTATTGCATTATATATTTGCATTGCAGGATAAATATATACATACTTATCATCTTTGCCATTTTTAAAACTTATCCCATGAGGAGAAATTATTTCTTTTGGTCCTGTATATTCTAGTTTCATAATAACACCTTTTATATTTGAACTTTAAGTTATAATAAATTTACTCATATTTTATACAAAAACAAATAAAATATACGAAAGGTTTAAAATGAATAATATAATTAAAAACTTTAAAACTAGTGAACTAACGGACACAAAATTTGTACATCCAGTTAAAATCACTTATACACAAAATGGCAAAAATAAAGCTTGGGAAGCTGTAAAAAGCTTTGATTCTGTAGCTATTTTACTTTACCATGAAGAAAGAAATGCTTTTGTTTTAGTAAAACAATTTAGACCACCAGTATATTTAAATGATAGTTCTAAACTTTGTACTTATGAACTTTGTGCTGGAATAGTTGATAAAAATAAACCTCTTGAACAAATTGCAAAAGAAGAAATAGATGAAGAGTGTGGATATGATGTACCTTTGCAAAATATAGAAAAAATCACATCTTTTTATACAAATGTTGGAGTTAGCGGAGGATGTCAGAGTTTATATTATGCTTCTATAAATGAATCAATGAAAACCCATAATGGAGGTGGAATTCATGATGAAGAAATTGAAACAATGTTTTTACCAATTGATGATTTTCGAAATTTTATTTATGATGAGAGTAAAGCAAAAACTCCAGGCTTAATGTTTTCATTTTTTTGGTTTATGGATAATAAGTCGAATAAATAATGATGAAGAATTTAATTGTATATGGAAGTTTAATTAATAAAAAAGAACTTATTAAAGAGGGAATATCATTACTTGATATTGAACCTATAAAAGTACATGGATTTAAAAGAGTATTTAACCAAGAGCCTTCTTATCGATTAGTTGATTCGATTAATCGAGCAGTTCTAAATATTGAAGAAGAAAAAGATTCTTGGTTTAATGCATTAGTCATAAAAAATTTATCAGATGAATATTTTGAGATTTTAGATAAAAGAGAAAAGGGATACAATAAGTTTTTTTTAGAAGATAATAGCTGTCTCTTATACACATCTGACGCTGCCGACGAAG
>CAJXPH010000264.1 GCA_913057765.1 uncultured Campylobacteraceae bacterium | reverse complement strand
CGAGATCCTCTCTGGTCTCGTGGGCTCGGAGATGTGTATAAGAGACAGGATAATAAAAGCATCAACAAGTAATGCTAAAACGACCCTTTGTTCTCTAATATAGTTTATCACCGCTCTTACAATCTCTAAAAAAATGATGAAGTAAAGCATGTAGATAATAAAATCCATAAGCATATCTAACATTAGAGCAAGAAAGAAAAGAATAGAAGCTACACCAACTTCTATATAAAACTTATCGTGAAAAAACCTAATAAACTTTCTCATAAAACTCCTTATACAATACTTGCTTTTATTTTTAACCAGTTTGTTGGTATTTGATTCATTTTTTTATCTTCTTGCGCCATAAAGATAATTGCGGCAATCATTCCCCTAGCACTTGAATCACCACCTGCTCTTGCATTACAAACTATCATATCTTTAAAATTATCGTATTTACAAAGAAGATGTATTACACCTTCAAAGCCACCACTAATATCACACGCTGGACCAAAGTCTCTTATTACTTGAAATGTATCATCAGTTTTTGATGCAATTCCACTATAGATATATGACTGAATCTTTGTATCAAAATTTTCTTTTAGAGCTAATATTGATTCTTCAATTCCTTTTCCATTAAGTACTTCTAAAAGTAAAGAAGCAAAAAATTTAGAGGCTACTATCGCTTCATTTGAGTTATGGGTAGCACTTATTAAACTCTCTACATTTTCTAGAAATTCTTCTTTTGAATTTGAAACTAAAAGAAGAGGAGCGATTCTTCCAATTATAGATAAATCAGTAGAAGGTGAACCAGTTGGAGTTACTTTATTTTCTATATTTTCTAAAGTTTCTCTTGTAGAACCATCTATATATCCATTATAAATTTCGGTTTTCGCTTTCCAATACTGAATATATTCATTAATATCAAAATTTTCTTTATCTTGTAAATATTCATATAACCACAAAGTTTGGTCCCCATAATGAGTAAAATCACCCGCAACTTTTCCTTTATGCCAAATCACTTTTGCATCATTTAAATTATTCCAATCAACATCAAGTATTTGCAATTGTTTTTCATCATAAATCCAATGTGCACCTAATGAATATGCATCAGCAACTAGTGAACTTAATACTAAATCTTTTACTTTTTTTTCATCAAACATATAAATTCCTTATTTATTAGCTGGTTTCTCTATCTCATAACCAAACTCTATTTCTTTTGTTTCATTCGGTTTTAATTCAAAATTATAATAAATTTTACCATTTTTATCCAATTTTGTCTCTTTCGTCTTTCCAATAAGTTTAACTTTTATATCTTCATGTTTTGAAATAGGTAATCTTTCAACTAAAGTTAACTTCTGAACTTTTTTATGATTGTTAGTAATTTTATACGTCCAAACCTTTTGTGTTTTTAAAGTATTCATACTAAAGAAAGGTTCTTCTTTCATATCTTTTACTAATTCTTTTTTTACATCTATAAATCTATTAGTTCCAAAAAAGATTGAACTCTTCTTATCTTTTTTTATTTCATTTATATTGTTTCTACCAATATATGTACCATCAAGATACAATTTTGAATTTAAAATACCATATAGTTTTTTGCTTTTAAACTCTACTTTGAAAAAAGCTTGTGATTGAGAATATCCATCTATTTCTAAACTATCATTTGCTTTATAATTGTCTTTAGAAAAGACAACCTCAGTTTTTTTACCACTTGGTAAATTAATATTTGAAGCTTTAAAAAATGACTTTGTAGTACTTTCTACATATGCAAAAGTTGGTCTAGGAGCTGAGCCCTTAGACCTAACCATCTTCTTAGATACCATACTATCCATCATCACTTCAGCTTCTTGTGCATAAGCTACTGGTCTTGGTTTATATATATCTAGATATTGTGGTCTAAAAATATTCGGTTTTAATTGATGTACAAAATTATATGTATAAAAACTTATATCAATATTCTTAAAATCAACACCTGTAGATTGAGTAATAAACGATGAATTTTTAATATCTATACTTTTTTTACTCGAATCATAATTTATATCATAGAAACCATTTCTTGAGATATTATAAATTGGATATGAAATTGTTACTTCACTTCCTTTTTTACAAGTGATATCATAGTCAAGTTTTGTGAACTTAGTGTTTACTCTTTTTTTAAGTAATTTGTTTAAAGACTCATTATCTTTTCTTAATTCTTTTTGGATTTTATAAATCTTATTATAACTACCTAGAATCTCTTTTTTTAAAAAACTTGAAGTCACCTCTAAATTTTTTGCATTTGAGATATTAGTTATTGATGTTCTTTCTAAATATGCAATATTACTTTTTAATGACTTGATAGTATTTGTTTTATTTGAGATTATATCTTTTAAGGATTCTATTTCGTTACTCAAACTATCTTTTTGGAAAGGTACATGATTAATATTTGAATTAATAACTTGGCAACCATCTTCTAATTTAAATCTAACATCTTCTAATCTTACTTGTCCAAGTAAGTCTGCACTAGTTTTATTTAAAGAAATTTGTTGATTTACAAAAGTTCTATTTGTAAATATATCTATACTATCTATATTTGTATTTGCAAAACCATATACTGAAACAACAGTTAGTAAAGCAATTTTTTTACCTATATTTATCATATTCTATCTCCAGTTTTTATAATTTGTAAATGAAGGAAATTGAGCTTTAAACTCTTCCTCTTCAAAAGAAAATGCAAAGGAATCCATATAAACGTTTAATAAATCATAAGCTTCTTGAAGTTCTTGAAACTTTTCATGACTGCCTTCAGGCATGTCAGGATGATACTTTTTAGATAATGTTAAATACTTTTTTTTTAAATCTTTTTTTGAAGTTTTTATAAGTATTCCAAACAAGTCTACGGCCTTCTCAAACTCTTCATAATCCATTTAATTTTCCCTAAGACAATATTTTTGTAAATAATCGTATATAATCTGTGAATTAATAATACTTTATATTTATTAATTTATTATTAAAAAAGAAAGCCTATACTTTGGCTTTATCTAGCTAACTACTTCAAGTTTGGGTCATTACCTAAAGCATAGTTATCAAAAATCTTTAAACTTACTTCTAATATCTTTAAATTCATCAATATTTTTAAAAAATATATCAATCAACATAGGATCAAAATGTTTGCCTTTTTCTTCTTTAAAAAGATTAAAAATCTTTTCATCATCCCATGCTTTCTTATAAACCCTATCACTACCAAGAGCATCAAATACATCGGCTAATGCCGTAATTCTCCCATAGATATGAATATCTTCACCTTCTGTTCCATTTGGATAGCCACTTCCATCCCACTTCTCATGATGTTCATATGCAACAATTGCAGCAGCTTTAAGTAGAGGTCTATTTGAATTATTAAGCATTTCATAACCAAGTTGTGCATGAGTATTCATAATTTCTCTTTCTTCATCGTTAAAACGACCAGGTTTATTCAAAATAGAATCGGGAATAGCAACCTTCCCTATATCATGCATAGGACTTGCTTGTTTTAACATTTCGGCTTCGTCTTTTGATAATCCATAATAAAGTGCTAAGAGTTTAGAATATTCTGCCACTCGTTTAACATGATTTCCTGTCTCTTTTGAACGACTTTCTCCAATTGCACCCATTGTGAATACAACTTCTTTTTGAGTTATTTCTATTTCTTGATTTAAAGTTCTAATCTCTTTTGTTGATTTTTTAACTTTACTTTCTATTTCATCTACTGACATTCCCACATATTTATAAACTTTATAAGCTAAGAAACTGTCTCTTATACACATCTCCGAGCCCACGAGACCAGAGAGGATCTCGTA
>CAJXPH010000263.1 GCA_913057765.1 uncultured Campylobacteraceae bacterium | reverse complement strand
CTATCCTCTTCGTCGGCAGCGTCAGATGTGTATAAGAGACAGCTTCTATAAAATCTAAAGCATATTTTTCTTTATAGATACCCTCACTTATCAACTTTGATAAAGTATCTACTCTTGAAAATAAATCATTATCATAATCTCTTAAAAAATTAAGATTTGATAGAAATGTAGTGGATAAGGCTTTTTCTAATTGTTCATATACTTCTTGCATTAAATTTTCCTCTTATTCTTATTTTAATATGTTATCTACCATTTTAGGAATATCTAGTTTCATATCAGAAAAGACTGTTGAATAACGATTTTTTCTTTTTATTTTAATAAACTGTTGAACATAGTTTAACAGTTCTTCTTTTGTATTTACCCACACCATCAAATCATTATCAATTTGATATTTGTCATAATGACATATAAAACTCCGAGTAGAAATTGTAGGAGTATTAAAAAAACATGCTTCAGTATTTAAAGTACCTCCTCCTCCAATAAACACATTTGCAAAGGCAAGAAGATGCTGAATAATTACCTTTTCCTCTAAAATTGTTGCAAAAGGAAATTCTTTTTTTAGATACTCACTTTCATATCTTGGTATTATTATAATATTACTATTTGTTAAATTTTTTATATCTTTTAAGACTTCATACAAAATTGGATATTTTTTGTCAACATAAGAAGACTTATACTCTTCTTCTCTTATTACAATTAAGGGTTTGGATAAATCTAAATTATAAGGTTTTAAAGTTTTTTCTACATAAGAAAAATCTGCTTTAAAATCTTTTAACCAAATTAATGGATCTATAAAATCATAATCGAATATTTGCTCTTCATCCAAAGAAAATCGTAAGAATATCTCCTCAGGTACAACAAAAGGTTTAAACACTTTTGTCGATAAAGGAAGAGTAAGACGTGCTTGAGGTAATGCTCGTTTAAAATTTGTTTGATAATCAGAAAGAGGAATATCGTAAAAATTAATAACAGGGATACCAAGACCAAAGGCAACTCTATTTGCATCGACGGAACATAAACACACTAGTCTATCTATATTGTATAAAGTAACAAACTCCATTAATGCTTTCTGTCTTTCAATTGAAGCATGAAGTTTATCTCTTAATTCTGCACCACCAAATTCACCTCTATTTATAAACTCCATATTGTAAAGTCTTAATAATTCTACAACTTCAGAATAACCTTCCCCTTCTCTTGCTGTTATTAAAACTTTTCTTCCTCTATTTTCAATCTCTTTAATTATAGGAATAAAAAACAAAACAGATTTAGGAGTAACTAAATCAAACCAAATCATAAATAAACCCTTTCAAACCAACGTGAAAAGATAAATAAATTCCATACATGTTGTTTATATCTCTTTTCTTTTGCTTCATTATATAAAAATTTCACATACTCTTCATTAAATAAATTTAAATGTCTATTAACCCTTAATATAACATTTAAAATTTCATCTTTAAATTCTTCATACAACCACTCTATAAAGGGAGAAGAGAATCCTTTCTTTTTTCTATCTACAATATCTTTTGGTAAATATTTATACGCTATTTGTTTTAATAAATATTTATTTGTATTCCCTACTTTTAAAGATTCATCAATACTTAAAAGATACTCAACTAAATGATAATCTAAAAAAGGTGCTCTTAATTCTAAAGAGTGAGCCATTGACATTTTATCAATTTTTGTCATGAGAACATCTCCTATCCAAATTTTTATATCTAGATAACTTAAATTTTGTATTCTTGAATTATAGGGAGATAATGAAGAGTAATCTTTTTTCAAATACTCATTAAAGAGCTTAATTTTTTCTTCTTCTGAAAAAGATGCATTTATCGTGGTATAAGTACTATCTGTTTTTAGAAGATTAAAATATTTATCATATCCTAAGAAAATTTCATCACTTCCTTCTCCAGATAGAGCAACTTTAAACCCATCTTTTGAAATTTGTTTGGAAAGAATGTATGTAGGGATAGAAGCACTATCTCCAATTGGTTCATCCATATGAGTAAGCATATTGTCAATCACTTCTAAAAAATCATTTCTCCCAATAAGTACTTCATGATGATTTGAATTAATATATTTAGCAACTTTTCTTGCATATGGTAATTCACTGTAATGCACATGTTCATCATATCCAATACAATAAGTATCAATTTTTGATAAGGATATTTTTGAATATAAAGAAGAAACTAAAGAAGAATCTACCCCACCTGAGAGTAAAGATGCAACGCCAACATCACTGACTAAACGCCTTTCCATAGATTTTATTAGTAAATTCTCTATATTATCTAATACATTCTCTTCACTTTCATGAATTAAGTCAATTTTGTCAATATCATAATATTTATTCTTTAATAACTTCTTTCCATCAAAAACAATTGAATACCCAGCTTCAAGTTTTAAAATATCTTTATAAAATGTATTAGTCCCAATAGGAGACCAGAAGGTAAGATACTCTTCTAGTGCCTTTTTATTTAAAGTAGGAGTAAAAGATAATAGGCTAATAATAGATTTTATTTCACTTGCATAAATAAATTTGTCATCTTTATAATAAAAGTAAAAAGGTTTTTTCCCAAATCTATCTCTTGCACAAAAAAATTGTTCTTTTTTAATATCAAAGATACAAAAAGAAAACATTCCATTTAATTTATTTAAAAAATCTACGCCATATTTTTGATATAGTCTTATTAGAACTTCTGTATCTGATTTAGTTTTACAATTGAGTTTTTCTTCTTCTATCAATTCTTTATAATTATAAATTTCACCATTAAAAGTAATAATAATATCATCAAAAATCATTGGCTGACTTGCTTCTTCATTTAAATCAATAATAGATAATCGAGTATGCCCAAATTGATTATTTTTATAAGTAAAGCTCCCTTGAACATCTGGACCTCTATGATAAAGAAGGTTTATTGTTTCATCAAAATTTGAAGTAAGAAAATTTGAACCAATAATTCCACACATTATTGTAAGCCCACTTGCTTACCCCAAGGAAATTCAATTTTATGAGCACACAACATTGAACATGGTTGACACTCTTTATCTTTAATCTTCTTTAATACACCTATCGCAGTAGAGGATTCTAATAAGGCATCTAAATCTCCATTATAATCATTTAAATTCCCCATATTTAAAAAATCTAAACAATCATTACAAGGGAATACATTACCTCGAGGATCTATTACTAAAGCTCTTTTACCCATAAAACAGTTGAAATAAGGAATATCATTTTGATATATAGATTTAGCCCAAAGCCAATTAGGCTCTCTTTTTTCATTTAACCAATTAACTTTTTTTAATAAACTTTCAATATCTTCAATTGTTTTATTATCGTAAATATACTTATTCTCTTTATTATTTAATAAACTTGCATTTCTTGCGTAGCCAATAAAATATTCTATATCATTCTCTTTTGCAAAATTCACAAGCCATGGAATATCTTTGTAGTTTTCTTTATAAACGATCATAGTTACTCGAAGTTTTATACCTAAAGGTTTTAATAACTTTATGGTTTCCATAACTTTTTCATATCCATTTTTTACAAGTCTGACTTTTTTATAATTATCTTCTGAACCATCCAAAGATATATCTATTCTAAAATTTTCTTTCTTTACATATTTTAAACATTCATTAGTCACTTCATAGTGTTTTTTAGGATACCATCCACTAATATTAGTATGAATAAAAGCATCCTTTTTTTCAGAAGAGATTATTTTTACAACATCAATATACTTAGAAGAGAGTTGGGATTCACCAGCCGTTAAATCAAAATAATTTGTATCTTTTAAATATTTTGATTTAAATATATTCTTGAATATTTTAA
>CAJXPH010000262.1 GCA_913057765.1 uncultured Campylobacteraceae bacterium | reverse complement strand
GAGATCCTCTCTGGTCTCGTGGGCTCGGAGATGTGTATAAGAGACAGGAATATGACAATGTTCCATGGTATAGGAATGTTGATTTTTTGGATTATTATATTTTATTTAATATTTTCTATTTTCTTAAATGAAAAAAAAGTAAAAAGAGAAACCCCTTTAGATATTTTAAAAAAAAGATTAGCAAAAGGTGATATATCTAAAGAAGAGTATGAAAGTTTAAGAGAATCAATTTTAAAATAAAGAGAAAGGATAAGGTTATGAGTCTAAAAAATACCATATTTCTAATTATACTTTTACTTATCGTTGGTGTAATATTTATAAATTCTAATAAGAATACAAATAATAGATGGTACACCGAAAAACAAGTATCCATAGGGAAAGAGGTTTTTTTAAAGAATTGTGCTTCCTGCCATGGAACGAAAGCAGAAAAAACAGTTGACTGGATGAAGACATTACCTGATGGTTCATACCCGCCACCACCTTTAAATGAAAATGCACATGCTTGGCATCATCCTAAATGGCAACTACTGCAAATCATTACTGAGGGAGGAGCTCCTTATGATGGTAAAATGCCTGCTTTTAAAGATACTTTAACTGAAGAAGAAAAAGAGGCAAGCATTTCGTACTTTCAATCTTTTTGGAGTGATAAGGTTTATGAAATATGGGTAGATTCGAGAAATGGTTTGAAAGATAAATAATGAAGGTACTACTGTTAGAAGATGATGCGTTACTTAATGAAATTATTGAAGAGTTTCTTATTTCATTAAACTATAATGTAGTTTCAATTTATAATGGACAAGAAGCACTAGAACGAATTTATGAAGAGTCTTTTCAATTATTAATTCTAGATGTAAATGTCCCTTCTTTGAATGGATTTGATTTATTAAAATCATTAAAACGAAATAAAATTGATATCCCCTCTATTTTTATTACTTCTCTACATACAGATAAAGATTTGGAAGAAGGATTTAATTCAGGGGCAGATGACTATATAAAAAAACCATTTCAATTAAGTGAATTAAAATTAAGAATCAATAATATAAAAAGACTTAGAAATATTGATACTTCAGGAATAATTCAATTAAATGAATCAATTTCATATAATTATGACATTAAATCATTAGATATTAATGAAAATTCTTTTACTTTATCAAAGATTGAATCAAAAGTTTTAGAATTTTTTATCAAAAACAAAAGTAAAGCACTTTCAATAGAAGAGATATCTTTAAATAATTGGGTTTATGATGAAATGCCGACAGCCACAACAATTAGGACTTATATTAAGAATCTACGTAAAATGTTAGGTAAAGATACAATTATAACTATAAAAGGAATAGGGTATAAGTTAAATTGCTAATAAAAAAGCCTTCAATAATATCTTGAAGGCTTTGAATGAGAATCTCTTTTGTTGAGTTTTTAATTATCCATTATCAATTGACTGGTCAAGTTCTAATAGTATATTTCTAGAAGGTGCCCATGTATTTTCATCAGTAGAAGCTTTCATGAATTTTTCACATTTTGCCATATGTCCTTTATTCATACTTGAATGATTCATCATTCCTTTTTCAGATATATAATCTCCTCCTGCATATAATGCTCCTGCTAATAAACTAGCTCCTAAAATTGAAGTTACAATTCTTTTCATAATCTGTCCTTTGTTTTTAAATTGTAGTATTGTAGTAGTTTAATAAGGAGTGGAGATGGAATATATGAGGAGAGAATGTGGAATCTAAGTATAAAGTTTTCATTTTATTTAGACATAAAAAAGCTTCCAAGAATATCTTGAAAGCTTTAAAGGAGGTGATGAATTTAATCATCTTAAAATGAAATCATAATGTATTATATTGACTGCATGTGGAGAGAGTATGGAATAAATATTTTTAAAAATAAATTACAGCCTTATAATTTTTTTATTTTTAATCTTAGGGAGTTCAATACAACAGTCACAGAACTAAAACTCATAGCAATTCCTGCATACATTGGAGTTAACATTATTCCAAAGAGTGGATATAGGATACCTGCTGCAATTGGTATACCTAAAGTATTATATGCAAAAGCCCAGAATAGATTTTGTTTTACTATTCTCATCGTTTCAATAGATAAGTGAATACTTTTTATTGCAGATTTTAATTCATTGTTAATTAACACTATATCTCCAGCATCTTTACTTATATCAGCTCCAGAGTTTAAAGTTATTCCAATATCTGCTTGTTTAATTGATGGAGCATCATTTATTCCATCTCCAATGAACATAACTTTTGATTCTTCTTGTAGTTTTTTAATTACTTCATATTTTTGGGTTGGGATTACTTGTGCATAAACTTCATCTATTTGAACTTTTTTTGCAATCTTTGAAGCTGTTATTTGATTGTCTCCTGTTAAAAGTACTGGCTTGATTCCCATATCTTTTAAAGCTTTTATAACTTCTACTGCATCTTCTTTTAATTCATCTTCTAAAGAGAAGGAACCAATTGTTTTTTTATCAATAGCAACTAATATCACACCATTTGAATTATCTAGTTCTTTTTCATAAAAATCTAAATGATTATTTTGGATTAAAGCTTGATTATCATCTAAGAGCTTTTTATTACCTAATAGATATTCGATATTATCAATAGAAACTTTTATACCATGTCCAGGAATAATATTTATATTTTCTATTTTTTTATCACAAGTAATATTTTTATTTTCAATAAATGAGACGATAGCTTTTGAAATAGGGTGTTCACTATATTTTTCAATAGAACCTATTATTTTAAAGTATTCTTCTTTTATATCGGTTTTAGTAACAGAAATATTTCCTTTTGTAAGTGTTCCTGTTTTATCAAATACAGCATATTTTATCTCTTTTATTTGTTCTAATATTTCAGGATTTTTAATTAAAATTCCTTCTTTTGCACCACGACTAACAGAACTTACAATTGCAATAGGTGTTGCTAACCCTAAAGCACAAGGACAAGATATGATAAGTACACTGATACTTGCAATAATTGCATTTTGATAATCTCCTAAAAATAATCCCCATACTATAAAAGTAAGAATTGATATGATAATAACAGTAGGTACAAAAATACTTGCAATTTTATCAGCAAACCTACTAATAGGTATTTGTTTACTTTGCGCAGATTTTAAAAGAGTAATAATTTTTGATAGAGTAGTTTCTTTTGGTTCTTTTATAACTAGTAGTGTAATAACACCATTTGTATTTAAAGTTCCTGCAAGAACTTCATCTCCTTCTTGTTTGAAGACAGGGAGAGATTCTCCTGTTATCATTGAAGTATTTATATCTGCATTTCCTTCAATAATCAAACCATCAACAGGTATTTTTTCTCCTGTTTTAATTAAAACATTATCCCCTAATTTTAAATCTTTTACCAAAACTATTTTTATTTGGTTTTTTGCATCTATTAAGTTTGCATTTTCAGGCGCTAATTTCATAAGTTTTTTTAAAAAGTCACTTGCTTTTTGTTTTGAGTTTTCTTCTAGAAATCTTCCTAGTATTACAAAACTAATAATTACAGCAGCCCCATCAAAATACATAAATCTTAAATGTTCAGGGAATAAAGATGGCAAAAATACAACAAAGGTAGAATAAAAGTAAGCAGCACTTGTTCCAAGAGCTACTAAAACATTCATGTCATAATTTTTATTTATTATTGCGTTGTATGCTAATTTATAAAATCTTGCTCCACAATAAAACTGTACAATTGAAGCAAAAATAAAAATTGAATAAGATTGGTTTGAGCCTTCAAGAATATTTGAAAAAGCTAAGATAAAAATAAATATAGCTGTCTCTTATACACATCTGACGCTGCCGACGAAGAGGATAGTG
>CAJXPH010000261.1 GCA_913057765.1 uncultured Campylobacteraceae bacterium | reverse complement strand
CTACACTATCCTCTTCGTCGGCAGCGTCAGATGTGTATAAGAGACAGTCTATATACTCACCTGAATTATGTATTCTATTCAATATAGAATCGCCAATTACTTTTCTATTATAGAAATGTAAAATAACATCAATTAGTTTTTCTATTATTGTGCTACCATTATTATCCCTAATATTTGGGTCTGCATTTAGTTTTAGAAAGTTTTTTATAATTAATTCATATTTTATTCCATTAAGACATAAATCTGTGAGAACAGATTCTCCATCTATATTTTTGTGATTTACATCTATTTCATCAAATTGAATAAAATAATTTATTAGATTTAAATCGCCACTTCTTACTACATCAAAAAACACTGTTTCTTCTTTTTTATTTATAGAATCTATTTGTATATTTTCTTTGATTAATTTTTTAATCATTTTAAAATGAGATTCTTTACTTTGCTCAGTATTAATATAATTTGATACAGCGTGCATTAATAGCGTATTATTTTCCAAGTCTTTAGTATTTAAATCACAACCAAATTCAATGACTTTATCTAATAGAATTTCATTTTCAATACCTTTTGATATTAAATAAAATAGAAAGTTCTTTCCTGTTTTATCTAAGATTGTAGGATCAGCTCCTTTTTGCATCAATCTTATTGCTAAGTCATTGTTATTTAAAACGGCATCTTTATGTAATATTGTATGTCCATCATTATTGATTTTATTAATATCAATACTTCCATGATTGATTATCAAATCTATAATATTGATATCCCCATTTGATATAGCATCAAAGATTAAATTATTTCCATATATATCTGCATTATTAATATTATTTGTATTTTCAATTAATATAGAGATTGTCTTATTTCCTGAAATTACTGCTTCTTGAAGTATTGTTCTTTTATGATTATTTAGATGTTCCGTATTAGCACCTTCTTCTAATAGAAAACTTACAAGTGTCGAACTATTTGAACTAGAAGCGTAGAAAAGTATAGTTTCATTTTCTTTTGTTACAGACTCTAATAAAGCACCTTTTGATAAAAGCCACTTACATGATTCTAGGTATCCACTTTTTGCACAATGATGTAAATAAGTTTCATCTTTTTCATTTTTCTCATTTAATTCTATGTCTTCATTGTAAATATCTTCAATTTTATCAAGATTAAAAACTGGGTTTAATAACTCATTTAAAAAATCTTTTTTAGTATAGGTTTTTTTCTTTAGGAACTTTTTTAGCATGTCTTCTCACAAAAATTAGATTATAAGTATTCTATTATTTAATAACTAAAAAGTAAATTTTTATTTGTCAGGTCTTTTTGATATAAAATAAAATTCCATATTAATCTCACTTGGATATAATCTAAAAAATAAAAAAGGATAAAAGAATGTCTGTATTGTTACAAATGGCAATGTTTCCTACTGATAGAAGTGAAAGTAAAAGTGAACAAGTGGCTCAAGTAATAAAAGTAATAAGAGAGAGTGGATTTCCTTATAAACTAACACCTATGTCAACAATAATTGAGACAGATAAAATGTCTGAAGCTTTATCTATAGTTCAAAGATGTTATGAAAAACTTGAAGAATTAGGATGTAATAGAGTTTATTCTACATTGACATTTGATATTAGAAATGGATATGAGAATAGATTAGAAGGAAAAGTAAAGTCTATTGAAGACAAAATAGGCGAGGTTTCAAAATAGTTTAGAACAGACTTTTTTGAATACCTATATTTTCTTCACCTAGAGATTTGAGTTTGAAAGAGAATCTATGCTCTTCACATCTCCCAAACTTCTTTATCATTTCGACATGGGCCTTTGTTCCATATCCTTTGTGTTTTTCAAAGCTATAGTTTGGATAATCTTTAGCAATTTCACACATATATCTATCTCGACTAACCTTAGCTAAGATTGATGCAGCACTTACTTCCATAACTGTAGCATCAGCTTTTATTTTGTGTTGTAATGTTTCAATTCCAAAAGAAGTATTCCCATCCATTAAAAACTCATCTGCTTTTTTATGAAGTGTTTCCATGATTTCTTTAATTGAGTTTTTAAGGCAAGCTGATAAACCTTTTTCATCTAAAGTCTTTGAATCAGTAAATACAATATGGTAATCACATTTATTTTTGATTTCATCAAATAAGGCTTCACGTTTTTTTTCACTTAATACTTTGGAGTCATTTAATCCGCTAATTGGTTTTTTAATTATTGCTCCAGCAACAACAAGTGGTCCTGCTAGTGGTCCACGTCCAGCTTCATCTATTCCACATAACATAATTTTTTTTTGCCTTGTATAAAGTATTTTATAGAGAAAGATAATTTTACAATAAAAAATTGTATAATAGTTTAATCAAGTATTTTGGGGAAGAAATTTTGACAATAAACAAAAAAGTAGTGGCTTTTTTATTATCTCTTATCTTAATAATATCATCTGTTTATATATATATCCAGTCTAATAAAAAAAGTGATATTACCATAGGATTTGTCGGAGCACTAACTGGAAAATATTCAGTTTTAGGTAATGCCATGATAAATGGAGTTCTCTTAGCTTTTGAAGAAAAGAATTATCAAATTGGTGATAAAAATATAAAAATAGTTTTTCAAGATGATAAACAAAATGCAAAACTAAATGAAAAAATCATAAATGATTATATAAAACAAGATATTAAAATTGTTATTGGAAATGTGACAAGCTCAATGAGTAAGATTTCAATGTCTATAATCAATAAACATAAAGATATGTTTATGATATCAGCTGCATCAGCAAGTAATGAATTTGCTGGGAAAGATGATCAATTTTTTAGAGTACACGTTGCAAATAACGATCAAAGATTCCAATCTTTTACAACGTGCATTTTAGAAGATGGATTTAAAAAAATATATGGAATTTATGATCCTTTTAATGCTACTTATACAAAAGACT
This sequence comes from uncultured Campylobacteraceae bacterium, assembly GCA_913057765.1. Lineage (GTDB taxonomy): Bacteria > Campylobacterota > Campylobacteria > Campylobacterales > Arcobacteraceae > Halarcobacter. The sequence goes on along the minus strand of CAJXPH010000261.1, from coordinate 960 downwards.
ATTTAATCAATTTTGAAAAAAGTTTTGTTAAAAATGGTGGTGATAAATTTTTGGCTTATGCAAAAACAGATGGGGATTTAGAAAAGCTTGTTCAAGATATAAAACAAAAGAACCCTGATATTATTTTAATGTGTGCAAATTCAGTTGATGCGGCAAGAGTTCTTCAATATGTAAGATTAAAAGGTTTAAAAACACAATTTGCAATCGCTGAGTGGGCTAGAACACCATCCTTTTTAGAAAATAGTGGAAAATCATCTGAAAATGTTATCTTTAATATTGACTATGATGAAGAGTCAAAAAACCCTAAATATTTAAAATTTGTAGAAAATTACCAAAAAAAGTATAAGACTTTTCCCTCTATGTATGCTGCAAAGGCATATGAACTATCTTCTATAATAATTGAAGCTTTAGAAAATGGCTCTGAGACTCAAATAAAAGAATATGTATTAAATAAAAAAGAATTTGCAGGTTTACAAGATACAATTATTTTTGATCAGTATGGAGATGTTATCCGAGAATTCTATAACTTCAAAGTAATTGATGGAAAGTATGTAAGAGTAAAATGAAAAAAGCAAAGAGTCTTAAAAAGCAGATATTGCAACTTTTAATTTTATTTTCTATTTCTGTTATTATTATATTTGGTTTTATTTCAATATTTAATCTTTACAATTCAAAAATTGAAATTACTATGCATAATCAAAATGTTGCTTTGAAACAAGTTACAAAAGAAGTGCAGAACTTAACTTCTGATATAGAAAATATTGCACACTATATCTCTAATAATTATTCTTCTTCTAATAGTCTTTTAAAAAATGTTGTTGAAACAAATAAGAATATTTCGTCTATCTTGATTTTAGATAAAGAAGGTGTAATTGAAGATTTTTATGCAATGTCAAATTTAAATATCCATAAAGGCTTTGATTATTCAAATAAAAACTATTTTAACTGTCTCTTATACAC
>CAJXPH010000260.1 GCA_913057765.1 uncultured Campylobacteraceae bacterium | reverse complement strand
AGATCCTCTCTGGTCTCGTGGGCTCGGAGATGTGTATAAGAGACAGATATATAAGAAGATTCGATTTATAATGAAATTAAGTATAAATACATAGGAGCAAATTATGAACGCTAAAGAAACAATTTGCAAAAAAAGAATTGCAGATGATTTTAACTATGGAAAAGAATTATTACAAGATTTAAAAAATAGTGTTACTTTTTTTGGAAGTGCAAGAACACCTCAAACTGATAAGTATTCAATACTAGCACAAAAGTTAGCTTTTAAATTATCTAAAAAAAATATCAATGTTATAACAGGTGGCGGAGATGGAATTATGCAAGCGGCTAATAGAGGTGCATATAAAGCGGATAGTGCTCATTCAATTGGATTAAGCATTAATTTACCTTTTGAACAATCAACAAACCCCTACACCACTAAAAACTTAACCTTTAACTATTTCTTTTCAAGAAAATATATGTTAGTAAAATATTCACAAGCTTGTGTTGTTTTTCCAGGAGGTTTTGGTACTTTAGATGAAATATTTGAAGTTTTAACATTAACACAAACAGGAAAGATGAATGGATTTAAAGTATTTTTAGTTGGAGTTGATTATTGGCAAGATCTAATTAAATTTATTAAAAAGTCTCTTTATAAAGAAGGAATGATTGATAAAGAAGATTTAAATATCATAACTTTAACTGATGATATACACCTTATAGAAGAAGAGATAGAAAAGCTACTAAAATAAATTAGTATCTTTTCCATCAAAACTTATCTGGTTTTTCTTTTTCATGTATTTAACATGGTCTTCTTTTGTAGAATTATCATAATAATTCCTTAGGTCATCTCTTTGAGATACAAAATCAAAAAGTGGTACACCCATTCCACAAGAGCTATTAACACTTAGAATATTTAATTCAAAGACTTGTCTAGCACCTCTAGTATAATCAAAATGTTTTATATATTTATTCCATGCTTCATCTTTTTCTTGCACAAACTTTACTTCACAATAAAGTCTTAAAATCAAAGGTTTCCCTTCGAAGGCACAAAACATCATTGTAAGACGATTATCTTCTTGTAGATGCGCTGCTGTTTCATTTCCACTGCCAAAATGATTTAACCAGATGATTGTTTTCTCATCAATTATCTTTAAACTTTTATCAAGCCCTTTTGGTGAAATATTAATCTTTCCTTCTTTTGGAGCAGTTGCAACAAAAAACATTTTCTGATTATTTATAAATTCTATTAATTTATCATCTAATTGTTCTTTAAATTTTGCCATTTTATTTCCTAATATTGATACATATGGTATTTTTTATTCTCTTTTGCTTTTCTTTCTTCAATTTTTTTATAAACTGCCAGAGCTTTTTGTTTTTGTTCTTCATCTATTTCTTTTGTATTATATTCATTAATTAATACATCGAGAACTAAAATATAAACTATTGAGTTTAACTCTAAAGAGTCTTCATTTTTCATTAGTTTATCTAAATCAATTGCATAAACTGCTTCTTGAAATGTAAAGAAAAGTCTCTGAGATACCTCCTCAAGTCTATATGTATAGCCTAGAATTGTTAAAAAATTTTCTTCAAACTTGGTATCAAAAGCTTTTTCTTTTAATTCTAGTGCAAAACTTTTTATCTGTTCTGCATGATTAGAAGCTATCTCATCTGCTTCAACTGTTTTATTTTTAAATCCGTATATGAATTCTGAAATTTTGTTTATCATAAATACCTACTTTTAAATATTTCACGATTATTATATAAAAAGAATATAAAATAGATTAAATTTATCTGTTTTAACATATAATAATAAAAAAGCTTATCAGGAAAATATTATGAAAAAATTATCAATAGCCGCAGCAATAGTCTTAAGTTCTACTCTAGCATTTAGTTTTGACTTAGGAAGTATTACAAAAAGTGTGATGGACAATGTAACACAAAGTCCTTCTAGTACAACTTCTGCCAAAAGTGGATTAAGTGATTCTACTGTTACAAGTGGATTAAAAGAAGCTCTTAAAGTTGGTGTTGATTTTGCAGTTAAAAATCTAGGTGCAAATAATGGATACCTAAATAACTCTTTAGTAAAAATTCCTCTTCCAGAAAATTTACAAAAAGCAGAAGGAATGATTAGAAAAGTTGGCGGAGAAAAAATGGCAGATGATTTAATCAACTCTATGAATAGTGCAGCAACAAAAGCAGCGCCAGAAACTGCAAAGATTTTTGTAGATGCAATTGACAAAATGAGTTTAGAAGATGCACAAAAAATTCTAGCAGGGGATGAAAATGCAGCAACTGACTATTTTAAATCAAGTACAACAGCTTCATTAAAAAAGATGATAGCACCAATTATTCAAGGAACTATGAAAGAAAATCAAGTAGCAGGTTATTACGATGCATTTAATGGTTACTACAAACAATATGGAAAAGGACTTGTAGATAACAGTGGAGTAATGGGTCTTGCAAAAAACTTTGGTGTTGATTCATATCTTCCAGGAAGTTCAGACCAAAATTTAGATGAATACGTAACGGATAAAGCGATTGATGGTTTATTTAAAATGATTGCAGAAAAAGAAGCAGCTATTAGATCAAACCCTGTTGCTCAAACAACTTCACTACTTAAACAAGTATTTGGCAAATAAAAGGTTTTCCTTTTATTTGTTATAAAAAATATTATTTCCAATCTTGATCGAGAGATTCTCTTTCTTCCGAGAAGTAGTGATTAATTATATTTTTTCTAGCTAAACTATCATCATATTTACCCTGAAATCTTTTTTGAAAGGCAATTTTATTCTGATAATCAGGTTTAAAACTTTTTAATAACTTAGTATAAAACTTCCCTTCATAATCAAGAATAAATCTATCTGTGCTTCCACCAAACATATAAATCATTGATAAGTATGTATCATTGTCGATTCTATATGTTTTAAAATTATATGTACCAATATCAAACTCTTCAACAGTTTCTAAAGTATCTATTTTTAACTCATATCTTAAGTTTGTTTCAAAAAAGCTAGTAGGTAAGCCATTCCAATGACATCTAAATCCTAAATAAATATGTTCTATAAATAACTGACCGTATTCTAAATTATCATCAAGCACAGTATATGAATCTACATTACATGCAGATGCATATTGATTTTTATAAATTGGATTAGTAAGTTTAATAGCAACTGCACTTTTTGTATTTTTCCCAAAATATAAAGTACTATTTTTAGTTAGAGTGTTTGAAGCACAAGCAGTAAAAAAACTTATAATAAAAATAATAAAAGAAATAGAAATCAGATTTTTTTTAATCACTTGCACCAAAGAATCCTTTTAAACAATTTTCTTTTACCATTGAGATATTAAAATTAATATCACCTTTCTCTTCTTTATCAAATTTGTATTGATAATTTCCATCTAATCTAAATAATAAATTTTTATATAAATCACCTTTTGTATCTAATATAATTATATCTGAAACAACAGTATAAATAGCTATCATATGAATAACAAAAGATTCGTTTATTCTATAGGTTTTAAAAGTATATTGTTCAATATCTTTTTTTTCAATAGTTTCAAAATCTCTGATATTTAATTTTTCAACAAAAAAGCCTTCAAATAAAGAAAGGGCCTGTCCATTCCACTGAGTATTGTTATCTACTCTTATATACTCTAAAAAAATATCTTTAGTATTTAAAGTATATGCCTCCATAATAAATGGATCATGGCGAGTTTTTATATCAAATTCAATTAAATCATATTCATAATATTCTTCTGATTTTACTTTAAAATGAAGTTTATCTTCTTCAAATTTAAATATAGGAATTGATGCTTTAGCTATAAATTTTAGTATGTTATTGAAGCTGTCTCTTATACACATCTCCGAGCCCACGAGACCAGAGAGGATCTCGT
>CAJXPH010000259.1 GCA_913057765.1 uncultured Campylobacteraceae bacterium | reverse complement strand
TCCTCTTCGTCGGCAGCGTCAGATGTGTATAAGAGACAGATATTACAGCTTTAACTAATAGAATAGTTAGAATCTATTATCATATCCTTGACACCTCTTCTTGGTGAATGTTCCGTTCTTTTTGCATAACCTAATCTAAAAAGCATTTGTACAGTTTCATCTTTTTTAGTATTTGTAATAGATAAGAAGTCTGCTTGTAAATCTTTCATATCAGAATATTCTTGTAATACTTGACTTATTGGATGCATTACTAAACCCATTGATGTTACTAATAAATTTAATCTTGCATATACACGACCTATTTTAACTTGATCACGTCTTTTATTGTTTTTAGTTGTTAGTGTTCCAAAAGTTTTTGTAGAATCTACTTGGTTTTGTGTCATATCAATGGCTGTCTTGCCAAACTCTATTGGATCTTTTAAAGCTTTTTCTCTAGATAAGAAGAAATTCTCTATAAAAAATCTAGCTAGTGAAGACTTTCCACTTTGAGCAAGACTAAAACCATCTTTATATTTTTCAACTTCATCATTGTTAAATCTAAACATCTCTATAGTTTCCAAATTTGCTTTTAAATTTGCAGATTCTATTTCCATCGCATTTACTGCAATTTTTCTAAAACTTGAAATCATCTCTTCATTGTTTTCAAACTTTAGACTATAGTCATCATTTGATATATTATTTACAGTATTTTCTAATTCTGTCATTTGATCTAAATCTACAATTTTATCTTCATATTCTCTTTTATTTGAATGTCTTTTTAATATACTATCAAAAAGTTTGTCTTTTTTTATAGAAATATCTTTTTCTAAAGTAATTGAAGCAATTGGTTTATTTTCTATAACTTTATTACCATATTCACCTTTTGGAAAATAGATTATCGTAGCTTTATATCCAAAGTGAGTAGATGAAATAACTAAGTTTTCAAGAAATGTCCCTTGCCCTATATGTATTTGTCGATGATAAGGATCACTTTGTGGTAAAAGTCTAGTTTGATCTACATATAATTCAATAGTATCATCTGATTTTAGATTTACAAGCCATGATTGTTTATTATGAGGATTGGGTGCAAGTATTGCATAAGATAAAACTTTTATTCTTATATCTTTTTCCTCTATATTATGTCCATTCCAAGTATTTAAGACATCATCATCGCAATAATAGTTATCCATGTACTTATTATCAGATGCATTCAATATACTAGGTACAAAAATAACACTAGATGTAACACCAATGATTTTTATAAAATCTCTTCTTTGCATTTTTTATCCTTTTATTTCTTAGTAAAAGAACTATATGCTTATTTGAAATTTATTTCATTATACTAGTTTAATAGAAAATATTATTTGACTATTTATTTATAAGTTTGCTTAGTCCAACGGGGGTAATGCCTAAGTATGAGGCTATTATATATTGAGGTATTTTATTATAAATTGGCTCATATCTTTGGATGAACTCTTCATATCTTAGTAAATTAGATGATACATTTTTACTTATCAATCCATCTCTCATAGTTGAATGTATAAGTAAACTGGCTTTCATTATTAATTGTTCAAATGCTTTTGTTTGTAATGATAGTTCAGTTAAATCATCTAAACTTATTTCAACTGTTTGAGTATCTTTTAAAGCTTCAATTTCATATATAGATGGAGTTTGAGTTGTAAAGCTATGAAAATCTATAGAGAAATTATCAATGAGATTTTCACTATCATTAAATGAGATGTGACAAGTAAATTCTTTAGCCTCTTCATTAAAATAATACAATCGAGTGATACCATTATTAATAAATCTAATTTTATCACAGACGTCATCTATATTTAGGATTATGTCATTTTTTTTGTAATCAACAATTTTTAATTTAGACTCAATTAGTTTCCACTCATCATTTGTAATACTTGTATTATCAAATAATAGTTTTTTAAATTTATTTAATATAATATTGTCCTTCTAGATATAAAAATTATGATTTATTTTATCATAAAAGTCATCATCTCACGAAGATTATCCTATTCCCCCAATTTTAATTTGATTACTTCTTACTAACTAAAATACCACCTAAGACAATAAGAGCAATACCTAAGAAAGTATACATATCAGGAAGTGAATCTCCTAACATAAAACCAAAGCCAATAGCAAAAGGAATATTTGTATAACTTACAACTCCAATGATACTAGCAGGAGTTAAACTATATGCACGAGTGAGAAACCACTGAGAAGCTGTCGAGATAATCGCCATAAGAACGATAAGAGACCAAACAAAAGGATCAGTATATATTTTAAATTGCGCATAAGGGGTAAACAAAAAAAGTAATATAGGAAGAGTCATACCAATACCCATAAATGAAAGCATAATAATTCTTGCATCATAAATATCTTTGATTTTCTTTATGGTTGCATATGCAGCAGCAGCAAAGAAACCACCTAAAACTCCTAAAATATGTTCAATAGATATTTCAATACCAAAAGGCTTCATAATAAATACAATTCCTACAAATCCTATAACAAGAGTAAAGAAAGTATGAGTATTAATAGTTTCTTTCATCAGATAATAGGCAAGGATAGTCACAAAAAATGGCGACGTTTTATTTAATATCACAGCTTCCCCTAGTGGAATTGTGGCAATCGTATAAAAAAACAATAACATAGCCATTGCACCAAAAACACCTCTTAAAAAAAGTAAATGTAGTTTCGAAGTATTTATAGATACAGGGATTTTCTTTAAACTATATAGGATAATTATAACTCCTAAAAAATTTCTATAAAATACTATTTCAATAGGATCCATAGTCTCTGATAATATTTTCGCTATTGCTCCATTAAGTGCTGAAATTGATGCACTTAAAAGCATAAACAAAATGCCTTTATCTATTAATTTTAGTTTTGATAATGATTTGTACTTATTTAACACTTAGGTCCTTTATTATCCGCATTGTATACAAAATTTATAAAAAAGATTTTAAAGAGGGGAAAGTAAAGGTTAGTAAATTATATTTTAATTGTCATATTGAAATAATCTCTTAAAACTTCTGCTCTATTCTCTTTTGATATATTCCACGAACGTCTGGTGTCACCTTCTTTTACTATCATCATATCATCCATCATTGTGATTCTTCCGTCTTCTTTTGCCAGCGTTACAAGTAAAGGCACTTTCTTAATAGGCTTATCATGTTTATTACTTTTAAAAATATTAGCAAAATCAGATACTTTTCTTTCTTTTTTTGTAAAATGATATCTAGGTTCCCAACCTTCTTGTTTATGATTTACAAGAAGTACATATTCATCTGCCGTAACATTGATTTTATATTCATTATTCTCTACTCTTGAAATAAAATTTTCATCATCAATATTCATGGGTTCTCTTACATTTTGTCCATTTGCAACATCCACTAGATAGTCAATACCATCAAGATTTACTAAAATCACCAAATGTGGATAATCTTTTCCAATATATGTCAAATCTTCAACTTTTGCAAATATCATATGAACAGTAAATCCAAAAGTTTTAAGTAAGTACATAAATAAAGTATTGGATTCATAACAAATTCCACCTCTATTATTATTTACAATTTTTTCATATATTTTTAATAAATCTGCATTAAACTCTCTATTTAAAACAAAATCTAAATTTTCATAAGGGACATTAAGAATATACTGTTTTTGTAATAATTGAAGAGTTTCTAAATTTGGCTCATACATTTTTGAACTGCTTAAATTTATACGTTCTAATATTTTTCTAATTTGCATGAAAATCCTTTATTCAATATTATATAGATAAATACAAAAATATCTCTTTTAAAAAAAATCTTAATTAATTTTATTTTACATTAGTTAAAGAACTGTCTCTTATACACATCTGACGCTGCCGACGAAGAGGATAG
>CAJXPH010000258.1 GCA_913057765.1 uncultured Campylobacteraceae bacterium | reverse complement strand
ACTATCCTCTTCGTCGGCAGCGTCAGATGTGTATAAGAGACAGCTAAATAGAAGTAAAAAATTGGTAAAGAAATAACTATTGGATATTTAAAAAAATAAAAAAAGAATATTAATGCTCCATATATTTTATTCATTTATTAGCCTTTTTAAGTGAAAAATAGATGATAGTACTAATCCCTGCACTTGAAATTACCATCGCCATTATCATTATTTGATATCTAACTGCAATTAAAGGATCCACACCTGATAGTATTTGTCCTGTCATCATTCCTGGAAGGGAAACAAGGCCCACAGCAAGTAACGCATTTATTTGTGGAATCATACATGCTTTAAAGGCAATTGCTCGCGCCTCTTCATATTTCACATCTCTTTGTGTCTCTTTTTCAAAACGTTCAATTGCAAGTGATAAAGCATTCATAGTATTAGCAAATATCATTCCTGCAATAGGAACTACATATCTAGGTTCATAAATAGTTTCTAAGTCAAGAACAAACCCTATTATTAATATAAGATTTATAAGGCCTGCTATGCTTATTGATATAAATATTTGTGAGTAATGGGTAAATGATTTATCTATAGTATTTCTTAGACTAATCCAAGAAGATATTGCAATCATAAAAGTAATAATGAATATTCCAATAAGAGAATTTTTTTCTTCAAATATAAAAATTAGAAGATATCCTATTAAAATTAGTTGTACAATCATCCTAATTGTGGAGATTAGAATCTCAAATTTATCATTTGTCCATTTATTATAATAGTACCACGTGAATAGAAGAGGAAGTAATAGTAGAGATAAGTTAAAAAATGATATTGTCTGCATCTTTTAACTACTTAGTAAATCCTTTAAACTGTCTTGGGGATTTTTACCTTCAAGAACAAGTTTAACTTCATTTGCAATAGGAGTATAAATACCATGTTTTGATGACAAATTATCTATAGCCTCTGCTGTTTTGACGCCTTCTGCAACTTCTCCAAGTTCTTCTAGAATTGTAACTAATGTTTTTCCTTTTGCAAGGCCAAGGCCTACCCTATAATTTCTACTTAGAGTACTACTTGCAGTTAAAAATAAATCCCCTGCTCCACTAAGACCAACGAACGAAGATTTCTTTGCTCCAAAGTGTAATCCAAACCTTTGCATTTCTACAAGTCCTCTTGAGATTAGAGAGGCTCTTGCATTATTCCCTAACTGCAGACCTTCACAGATACCACTAGCAATTGCAAGTACATTTTTATAAGCACCAGCAACTTCTGCTCCAATAACATCTTTTGAATAGTATGTTTTTAAAAATGTTGGAAAAAATGGTGCAAATTGTTTATATAATTTTTTTGATGTTGAATTTATTACAATTGCAGCAGGAAGTCCTTTAATAACTTCAGATGCAAAAGAAGGACCAGAAATAAATCCAATATTTTTATCTGGTACGAATGGCGCATATATTTCATTTAAAAATTCACTTGTACTTGCATCAATACCTTTTGATGCTACAAGTATTTTTTGTCCTTTAAAAATGAAATTATCTTTTAACCATTGTCCAATTTGTTGAGCTGGAATTGCAATAATTAAATATTCGCAATCCATCGCAGTATCTAAATCAACAAAATTTTTTATATCTTTTGTTGTTCGTGATGTGATTAGACATTCTTGTTTTTGACTTAGTGCAAAATGAAGAGCTTGTCCCCATTTCCCTGCACCAATTACTGCAATAGAATTCTTTTTCATTTAGTTCCTTTAAAATATCCCATGTTCAAGGGACCATCTCATGTTAAACTACTTTTATCACATTTTATAAAAAAATGTTAAAGTAACAAATCCTAAAGGGCTTTAGGGGTAAAGCCTTAAATTAAGATAATCTTTCTTTTAGCAGTTCATTTACTTTTTGTGGGTTAGCCGTTCCTTTAGATGCTTTCATAGTTTGACCTACAAAGAATCCAAATAATTTGTCTTTACCACCTTTATATTGTTCTACTTTATCTTGGTTTGCTGCAATAATTCCATCAATAATTTCTAAAATTGCACCATCATCAGATACTTGTTTTAATCCAAGTTTTTCAATAGCAGCGTCAACTTCTATTTCTGGGTTTTCCATTAAGTAATCAAGAACTTCTTTTGCTGCTTTTCCTGAAATTGTTCCATCTTCAATTCTTTTAACAATAGTTGCTAGCATTTTAGCTTGAACTGGAGAAGTTTCTAAAGTTACACCTTCTGTAAATCTTGATGGTAATTCAACAGTTAACCATGTAGAAGCATTTTTACCAGTAATGCCTTCATTCATCATCTCATCAAAAAAGTTTGCAGTTTCAAGTGATGCTGTAATTACTGAAGCATCATATTCTTTAATACCAAAATCTTTTACAAATCTTTCTTTTTTCTCATCTGGTAATTCTGGAATTACAGAATACTTTTCAAACATTTCTTCAGTAATAATTACTGGTAATAAGTCTGGATCGGGGAAGTATCTATAATCAGCAGCATCTTCTTTCCCTCTCATAGATCTAGTCTCACCTTTTTCAGGGTTAAATAGTCTTGTTTCTTGAACGATTTCAGTTGAATGTATACCATCTTCCCAAGCTTCAATATGTCTATTTACTTCATAGTGAATCGCTTTTTCGATGAACTTAAATGAATTCATATTTTTAATTTCACATCTTGTATTTAAGTTCGTTGCTCCATGTGGTCTAATGGATACATTTACATCACATCTAAATGAACCCTCTTGCATATTTGCATCTGAGATTCCTAGATATCTTACGATTGAATGAAGTTTTTTAAGGTATAAAATAGCTTCTTCTGCACTTCTCATATCTGGTTCAGATACAATTTCTAAAAGTGGAGTTCCTGCTCTATTTAAATCAACTTGTGATCCCGATGCGGCGTGAATACTTTTCCCTGCATCATTTTCTAAGTGTGCTCTTGTAACACCTATTGTTTTTTGTCTTCCATCTGGAAAATCAATTACAAGTTCACCCAATCCAACAATAGGAACTTCGAACTGTGAAATTTGGTATCCTGATGGTAAATCTGGATAGAAGTAGTTTTTTCTATTAAATATAGATTTTCTACTTACTTCTGATTTTAAAGCAGTTCCAAGTTGAATAGCTTTGTGTACAGCTTCTTTGTTTAGAACAGGAAGTGCACCTGGTAATCCTAAACAAGTTGGACAAGTGTTTGTATTTGGTTTTTCACCAAAACTTGTTGCACAAGAACAAAAAAGTTTACTATTTGTGTTTAATTGAGCATGAACCTCTAACCCAATAATTACTTCAAACATTTTTGACATTTACTTCCTTCTATCTTACTATTTTTATATCTGCTGATAGTTTTGATTTTTCAAAATAATCTTTTAAATATTTTTTTTCTCTATCTTGCATAACTATGTTAAATATTCTATCTCTTACATTTTCAAATTCAATTGTTTGTTGATTCTCTTTTTCTACAATTAGTAAAGATACAAATTGTTTGTTTGATGTAAAAATTGGAGTGAATTGATTTACCTTAGTTTCATTAATGATATATCTTAATTGTGGATTCAAGTTTGATTGATCAAGTTCAACTGGACTTTTACTTATTCCTGGGATATTCGCATTTGGATTTTTTCTAATATTGTTTAATTCTGCTTTATTTTTAGAAGCGTATTGAACAGCACTTACGTTTGAAGCCATTTGAAATTTACTACTGTTATTTTCGTAATAGATTTTCAAGTCTTCTTCTGAAGCTAGTTTTATATTTCCACGAACAAGTTTATCTGTTAGCTTTTGTCTAATAATTAAGTTTTTTGTTTGCTCTTCATATCTTCCATAATCTTTATATTTTTGTTTGATTATTGACTTGAATGTATATAAATCCATTCCTGTCTCTTATACACATCTCCGAGCCC
>CAJXPH010000257.1 GCA_913057765.1 uncultured Campylobacteraceae bacterium | reverse complement strand
CGAGATCCTCTCTGGTCTCGTGGGCTCGGAGATGTGTATAAGAGACAGGTTTTACTTTTGAGGCAGATAAATCCATTAAAAGAACGTAACCTTCTTTTTCTTTATCAAAAGATTTTGCTACTGAATTTAGACCTTGCATAAATTCTAATGAACCTAAATGTGTTCCATCATCATCACTAACAGGAACAACTGCACGTAAAGATAAGCCCGCCTTACCCATTTCGAAAGTATTTACTACATCCTTTGTACTATTTACTTTTACTACACTATGTCTAAAAGAACTTAAATCATCACCAAATTTTTTTAGCTTCCATACACGAACAAAAGAATGATTATCTTTAGTATGAACATGTACTTTTATATTTTTAAAAGGCGTACTTTTTTTCATTTTTTCACTGATAAATTTTAGCGTTAGAATTGCTTCCTCTCTATCGTTATTTCTTAGGGCACTTTTAATTCATCCATCATTTGCAATACTTACAGCATTTGAAATACCCACATCTTTTTTAGCTCTAATTTTTTGATTTACTTTAACTTGTAGATCATATACTACTTGTGAATAAACATCCTCAATTGCTTTATTCTTATAAAACTGAAGTATTGTATAACTTACAATTAAAGAAAGTAGAGAAATTATCACTACAACTAATGTGATTTTTAGACCTATGGATTTGAATTTCATTTTATCTCCGAATATAATTATTATTTAAAATTATAATATATTTTTAGTTAATTATAACTATAAGTTATTTAGATAATTAATATTATTATAACTTAAAGTAAACTTATTAATATTTGATTTATTTAGTAGAAAATAATTTTGGTTTTATGAAAAAAAATTTAATTGTTTAAAAGTTTAGTTTTTTAGAAGCTATATTTGAGAATAAATTTGACCAATAGAGATCCCACCGTCATTTAGTGGTATTTTTTTAGAATAGTAATATCTTTTATTTAAATTTTCTAATCTATCTATCACTAACTCTAACAGAGTTTTATTTTGAAATACTCCACCAGTTAAAATTACTGGTAAAGTATCATTTTTTTTAGATATCTTTACAATAAGTTCAACTAAAGCATTTATAAACTTTGAACTAATTAGAGTTGCATCTTTATCTTTAATAATCTGTTTGATACAAGAGCTTAAATCAATTTGATTGTCAATTATTTCAAGGTCATAAAACTCTTTTATGGTTTTATCATAGGCCATTTCTATTTGAAGTCCAGTTTCTCCTTCATATGATTGTAATTGTGCAATACCAGAGAATGAAGCAATTGCATCAAAAATTCGTCCAAGAGAACTAGTAAGTGGTGCATTCAATCCTTTTTTCCAAACTGTATGCATAAGTTTAATTTCATTTGAGGAAAAAGCATTTATAGTTGGATTATCTAAACTTAGAACTTCTTCTATTGAATAAGTATCAAATAAAAGGGAAAGAGCAACTCGTTTTGGTTCTTTTACTGCTTTTTCACCACCTAGTAGTTTAAAATATTTAAAGTGGTTTACTCTTTCATAGAATTTATTATCTCCAATAAAGACTTCCCCACCCCAAATATTCCCATCATCACCATATCCTGTTCCATCAAAACAAAAAGCTAATACTTTTTCTTCTAGATTATATTCAGCCATACATGAAAGCATGTGAGCATAATGGTGTTGTATCTGAATTAATTCTATATCTTGACTTTTTGCCCACTTAGTACTTTCATAAGTTGGATGTTTATCGCAAACAATTAAATCAGGTACAAAGTCATAAAATCTTTTAAAAGTCTCTATTGTTCTAGTAAAGTACTCAAGTGAAGTAATACTCCCTAAATCTCCGATATGAGGAGAAAGAATCAAATTATCTTCAAAAGCTAAAGCTATTGTTGATTTTTGATTTGCACCTAAAGCCAAAATCTTTTTATTAGTCTTTTCTTTTAATTTTAAAGAGCAAGGAGCATATCCTCGTGCATTTCTCAATACAAAGAGCTCATTGTTTACAACTTGAACTACAGAGTCATCACAGGCATTTATAATATCTCTATCAAAATCAAGTACAAAATCTACTATTGTCCCAAGTTTTTGTATTAATTCATCTTTATATCTAACAATAGGTTCATTTGATAAGTTAGCGCTTGTTGCAACAATAGGATTTATCAGATATTCAAATAAAAGAATATGCAATGGAGTATATGCAATAAAACACCCTACTCTATCAATATTTGGTGCAATATTAGAACTTAAAATTGATTCTTTTGATTCTACAAGAGTTATAGGTTTTTCTTTTGAAGTTACTATTTCTTCTTCTTTAAAAGTTAAGTTTGCATTCTCTTGTACTTGTTCAATATTTTTAAACATAACTGCAAAAGGTTTAGTAGGTCTGTTTTTTCTAATCCTTAATTCTTCTACAGCTTTATCATTTTTTGCATCGCAAACTATGTGAAAACCACCCATTCCTTTTAGAGCAACAATATGACCTTGATTTATTTTATTTGCTAATTCTTTTACTGCTTCTATATTTTTCTTCAATTCATTATTACTAGTATCAAATAAAGCTATTTTAGGTCCACATTTTTCGCAGGAAACAGGTTGCGCATGATATCTTCTATTTAAAGGATTTTTATACTCCGCATGACAATCCTCACACATAACAAACTTTGACATGGAAGTATTAACTCTATCATAAGGAACAGTATTTATAATTGAGTATCTAGGTCCACAATTTGTACAGTTTGTAAGAGCATATTTAAATCTAAAATTTTCATTATCACTTATATCATCAATACAATCATTACATACAGCCATATCAGGAGAAATTATTGTAGATTTATTTGAAGTTGTTTTACTCTTAATTATTTCAAAAGAAGTATAATTTTTCAATTCTAATTCAGTAACATTTATGTTATCAATCTTCGATAATGGTGGTGGAGAGTTTTTTAATTCTTTTATAAAGTTTTTAATATTTTTATCATGACCTTCTAGTGTAATATTTACACCACGGTCATCATTATTTACCCAACCATTTAAGTTTTCATTTAAAGCAAGAGTATAAACATAGGGTCTAAACCCTACACCTTGAACAATTCCTGAAACCTGTATCTCTATACTTCTCATAAAACTCACTTATTTTTGTATTGGAAAGTCCTTATTATAATATATTTTAAAGTTTTTTGTAATAGCTTTATTAATTAATTTATAAAATAATTCATCTGCAATCATATCTCCACAAATTGATATACCATCGAGTTCAAATTCACCATGTACTTCATCAATTAAATTAGCTAAAAAATAAGAAAAACTCTCTACATAACCCAAACTCAGTGTTTTATCATCTACACCTGCAAGTTTAAAACTTATTCCACTTTGAATAAATTTATTAATATTAAATTCTTTATTAAATATCTTATTTGAATCAAAAAGTTTATTATCAACTCTTGGACCTTTTTCTAAAATAGCATTTGAAGAATTTTCAAAAATAATATTTTTTGAGGTATCATATTTTTCTATTCCTAATACTATAGAAGCTATATTCCACAGACTATAAATAGAATTTTTACTAAATTTTGAAATGTCATAATCTATTGCATTTTTATATTCATTAGGAAATTTTATTTTATAATTCTCAATTAATTTTTTTCCGATTTCATCTTTTGATATTTCATCAAAAATAAAGCTTATTGATTCTGGTATTTTATAATTTAAGATATCTAGCATTCCATCAATTTTTGGAGAGTATAAACATATATTATCATCATATTTAGTAGAGGTGAAAAGGTTTAGAATTGATTTATCTTTCAAATTGTTTTCTTCAAGTAAAACCATAAATTGAGCTTTTGATTTTTCATCAAAAGTAGTATATCTGTCTCTTATACACATCTCCGAGCCCACGAGACCAGAGAGG
>CAJXPH010000256.1 GCA_913057765.1 uncultured Campylobacteraceae bacterium | reverse complement strand
GTCTCGTGGGCTCGGAGATGTGTATAAGAGACAGCTTTTGTATTATTTTGCAAAGCACTAATAATAGTATTTAAAAACTCATTCTGTCCACTAGATAAAGTTTTTTCAAAATCATAATATTTTAAAAATTTTGCATAATTATCATAACCTAAAAATAACTCATCACTTCCTTCTCCACTTAAAACAGTTTTTATTCCTGACTCATGAATCTTTTTTGTTAATATATTTAATGGAATTGCCGCACTATCTGCATGAGGTTGTTCTAAAGCAGTTAAAGTATCTTCAAAATAGTCTATGAAATCTTTTTTTCCAATTATGACTGGATTATGGTTAGAATTTATATGTTTTGCAGTAATTTGCGCATAATCTAATTCACAATAGTTTTTATATTCATCATATCCAATAGAAAAAGTATTTATTTTCTTTCCACTTATTTTTGAATAAAGAGCAGAAATTAAAGAACTATCAATTCCCCCACTTAGTAAACTTCCAACTTCTACATCACCTACTAACCTACTCTCTACACTTTTTATAAGAATCTCTTCAATTCCTTTTAATGCAGTTTCTTCATCTTTTATTTTCTTATAGGTATTTATCTTATAAAACTTCTTTTTCTTTAACTCATTACCTTTTAAAATAAAATACGTCGCAGCATCCAAGGCTTCTATGTCTTTATAAAAAGTATTTTCACCTAAAGAAACAAAGTACTGCATATATTGAGAAAGAGCAACTTTATTTAAAGAAGGAGTAGAGCCGAGTATTTTTATAATGGAAGTTATAGAACTTGAAAAAATAAACTTATCATCTTTATGGTAATAAAAAAATGGTTTTTTACCATATCTATCTCTAGCACAAAAATATAAATCTTTTTTCATATCATAAAGACAAAACGAGAACATTCCATTTAATTTATTTAAAAATTTCTCTTGATATTTTTGGTAAAGTCTAATTATAACTTCAGTATCTGAGGCAGTTTTACAGTTTAGATTTTCTTCAATATTTAATTCTTTAAAGTTATATATTTCACCATTAAATACTATTAAAATATCATCAAATATCATTGGTTGATTTGCTTCTGCATCCAAATCAATTATTGAAAGTCTTGTATGCCCAAACTCTTTATTCTCTATTTGAACAGAATGATTAAAATCTGGTCCTCTATTATTTAAATGCTCTAATGCATTTTTAAAACTTGTTGATAAAAAATTTGTTCCTAATATTCCACACATATTTACATTCCAAAAAATTTATTTATTATTACGATATAGAAATAGATAAGTCCTATAAATACAAAAGAACTAATCAATACAGAAAATGTTGTATCAATTGGTTTGCAATTGTATAAAGAAGCTAAATTCACATTATTCACAGCAAGAGGAACTATTAATTCAAGAAAGATTATAGCACCAACGAAAGGGTCAATATCAAAATATAAAATAGTATAAAGCCCAATAATAGGTAAGATAATATGCTTAAATAAAGCAATATTCAAAGATAGTTTCCAATTTGCCGTCTTGATTTTTACCTGAGACATAAAAACACCAAAGATGACTAGTTGCATAACAATGGCCGCATAAGCTCCCATAGTGAATACTTTATCAAAATCAGCACTTAGCTTGAATCCAAAGTAATTAAAGCTTAGAGCAGCAATAGCGAACCATATAGCAGGTATTTTAAATATCTCTTTCAACGCATCAGTAAATTTAAATTTATCACCTGCAAAGAAATAGACCGAAAATATATAGATAAAGAAAATATTTGCAATATTTAAAATAGATGTATAAGGAACAGAAGCCACTCCAAAAAGAGCAATTCCTAGAGGAATTCCAAGATTACCAGTATTCCCAACTAAAGAAGAAGCCATAAATATTGATTCGTCTTGCCTATCCGTAAATACTTTTTTTGCATAAAAAAAAGCTATAAAAAGAGAAATGAATATTGCAATGAAATAAATTAAGGGTGAAGTAATGAATTCTGCATTTATTGGAGCTCTAGTTAATCCCCAAAATATCAAAATAGGTTGTAAGAAATATAAATTTAATAGAATAAAACTCTTTTCATTTACATCATTTTTGAATACTCTTTTAAAAATAAAACCAATGATGATAAAAAGATAGATTGTAGCGACAGAAATTAGAGCTTCTATGAAAATTCCTTTTTTTTAAAAAAGAAATTTTATCATAGAATAGTAGTTTGTAAGCTTTTAAGTCATAATCCCTTTTATCATGAAGAAAACACATCCAGAAAGAAGTGCAGCAGCAGGAACAGTAATAACCCAAGCAGCAACAATCTTTTTAACTGCATCTCTTTTTACATACTTAACACCTTTTGCAGATTTAAAGTCTTTTTTCTCTTGTTTTACTTGTTCAACTTTTTCTTCTACTAATTTGTAAAGTTCTGCAATTCTAATATAATTAGATTTATTTTTTTTCTCTAAAGATTCTAAAGAAGCTAGCTCTTCTTCAAAAGCATCTAATATCTTTTTATCTTTTTTAAATCTCTTTCTTGTATCGGCAATAAATTTTGATTCACTTGAATCTAAATATTCTCTTAAAAATCCAACACCAAACACTCCCCCTACTGCAATATGAGTTGAAGAAACAGGAAGTCCAAGTTGAGATGCAATAATAACTGTAATTGAAGCTGCCATTGCAACAGAAAAGGCTCTAACTTGATCAAGTTCAGTAATCTCAGAACCAACAGTTTTAATTAATTTAGGTCCATAAAGAGCAAGACCTACAGCAATACCAATTGCCCCAACTGCCATAACCCAAAATGGAATATCAACTTTTCCTGAAATCTCAGAACTCATAACAGCATCACTAATTGCTGCTAGTGGTCCGATTGCATTAGCAACATCATTTGCACCATGCGCAAATGATAATAAAGCAGCAGCAAAAATTAAAGGAATAGTAAATAATGAATTAACCCCAATCCTCGTATTTTCTATTTTATCTGCAGCTTTAGCGACTAATGGTTTTACTGAAAGATAAACAATTATTGCAATAACTAATCCAATACCAAGAGCAGTGAAAAAATCTAATTTGATAAGTTTTTTAATACCTTTTAAAATAAGGTACGTAGAGAAAGCCCAAGTCATAAGAGAAATCAAATATGGAACAAATATTTTTGCCGCGGAAACCATATCTTCTTTAAACATTATCTTCTTTTTAATAAAGAAAAGAAAGGATGCAGCAATTACCCCACCTAAAACAGGAGAGATAACCCATGAAGCAGCAATTTTACCCATTGTTCCCCAGTTTACAATAGAAAAACCAGCAGCTGCAATTCCTGCACCCATTACTCCACCAACAATAGAGTGAGTTGTAGAAACTGGAGCACCAACTGAAGTTGCAAAGTTAAGCCATAAAGCAGCAGATAATAAAGCAGCAGTCATTGCCCAAATAAATACTTCTGGATTTGTAATTAAAGCAGGATCAATAATTCCTTTTTTAATAGTTTTTACAACATCACCTCCAGCGATAAATGCACCTAAAGCTTCAAATATAGCAGCAATAATAATTGCCCACATAAGAGTCATTGCTTTTGAACCAACTGCAGGTCCTACGTTATTAGCAACATCATTTGCACCAATATTCATTGCCATATATGCACCAAATACTGCTCCAATAATCAAAAATGTATTATTAGGAACGTCTCCATGAGAAGTGTAACTCCATAGAAAGACTAATGCAACAAAAAGTAAGCCAAGTGAAAGTTTTGCAAAACCTGGAAGTGTTTTTTCTGCAGCCTTATCAAATGTATCCATAGTATTAATATCCAAAGTATCCCTTTTTAGTAACCGATTTGTAATCTAAATTTCGTAGGATTATATCTGTCTCTTATACACATCTGACGCTGCCGACGAAGAGGATAGTGTAG
>CAJXPH010000255.1 GCA_913057765.1 uncultured Campylobacteraceae bacterium | reverse complement strand
AGATCTACACTATCCTCTTCGTCGGCAGCGTCAGATGTGTATAAGAGACAGCAGGGGGATAGAATACTTCTTTAACTATTTGTTTAATTATCAAAACTGTCCCCAGAATTTTTATAAATTATAATTGTCTTTAAAAAGCTCACCTTTAAATTCTATATTATCTTTCAAGTTTAGTTGAAACATAATATTAGGATTAGTGTTTATATCTTTTTTCTTTATATAATACTGACAATCCACATTTGTCATACTTACTAAATATTTGTTACCAATATCGAAATTAGATAATCTTGACTTTGTAGTTAATAAATATTTGTTATTCATTTTTTTTATTTTGTAGTCTTTGCTTATTAAATCCAATTCTGATTTAAAGTCTATTATATCTTTACCAGGAATTTGTGTATTTCCAGTCTTTTTTCTTCTAAATACTATACTAATATCAAAGTAATTTTCTATTTCATTTATTGGAACGAAAAGTAAATCATTTTGAGTTAGATTATTAAACTTATGTGAAGATATAATCCATTCAACATTTTTATCTTCATAAATTGTTTTTACCCAATTAAATAATGTATTTTGCTCAATATCAACATGAATATTTGCTGTATTAATTCCTTCAAATGATGAATAATTTGAATTTAAATATTTTATTATCTCTTTTGTATATGAATTTGAATCATTTTTACTTTTATCGCAAAAGCTAAATTTACCACCTTCATTTAATAATACAATTTGTCCAGCTTGAGTTGATCCAAACTTTGCTTCAATATTTGTTATAACTTGATGTATATTTCTTACTGTAATATGGGATGTTGTTGCGTCAAATCCACCTTCCATAGAAAAACTAGCATTAAAATAATTATTTAAAAAATCTCTTGCTTCATCTTGAAATATTTCCCACTTTTGTAATGCCATAATCTTGCCTTTTAAATAAACTAATGCATTATAGCTGATAATTTTAAGTACTAAAATATCAAGTATATATATTTAGATATAATCAAAACTAGATAGAAAAAAAGGATTTCAATGGCTGCTAATGCAACTATTCAGAAGGCTATTCTAAATATAGCAAATATGGACCAACACTATTACGAGGAACATAATTTAACACTAGCCCAACATCCATCAGAAAATGATTTACGACTAATGATTAGATTGATTGCTTTTGTATTAAATGCAAATGATAGACTGGTATTTTGTAAAGGCATATCGCAAGATGATGAGCCAGATTTATGGCAGAAATCACTAGGCGGAGATATAGAAATGTGGATAGACGTGGGACAACCTGATGAAAAACGTATAAAAAAAGCATGTGGACGATCAGAAAAAGTAATAATATATACATTTAAAGAGAGCTTATCAACTATTTGGTTTAAACAATTAGAAAACTCCCTTACTCGTTTTAAGAATCTTCAAGTGATATATTTGAATATTGATGGTGATATTGAATCTCTCTATAATCGTTCTATGAATATACAATGTAATATGCTTGATAATGAACTTACTCTCCTTGATGATAATAACAGTGTGGTAATTAAGCAAGATATCTATAAATAATAAGTGTGTAATATCGTTGATTTAAAACAAAGTAACTATTTACTAGAATACGAAAATAAATACTAATTAAAGAGATAATCATGACAATAACTAGACAAATAATATTTTTAGCTAAAAGAGATTGTATTGAAGAATTAAAAGCGCTACTTATTAGAACTATTGAAGATAGTAAAAAAGAGAATGGATGTTTAATGTATGAACTCTTTCAAACAAAAAACAATCCTGTAGAGTTTATTGTAATTGATTCATGGGAAAATGAAGAAGCATTAAATAAACATTATGAAAGTGAGCACTATTTACACTTTATAAACAATTTTAAACAATATAATGCTCATGTTGAGCCTTTTGAATTAGATAAGTTATCATAAGACTTATTACAAATTGCAATATTTTTAATACTATAGATTTTATTCTTGTATACTCTTAGAAATAAACTTGAGGTTATTACAATCGAAAAGAAGGAAAATACTGTGAATGGAAATATAGAGGTTACATATAAAGTAGTTAATCAAAAGGATTTAAACTTATCTATTGGTTTAGAGGAGCTTTTAAAGAATGAAAAAATAGTTAAAGCTATTAAAAATGAATTTGCAAAAGGCTATCGAAATATTGATATTAAGACTGACTCTGAATTAAATGACAAGTTTAAACTCGAAACAATTAAAGAACATTATTCATTTACTGTTTTAAAAGATGATTTTGCAGATATTATTACACTAGTTGAAGAAGATGCGTCAAATAGAAAATTACTTAAAAAAGATTGTTTTGTTGAACTTGTAGATATAAAAACAGTTGAATAAACTGTTCTTTAAATTAGAATATTAACATAAAAAATAAATGCTGGTAGGCTAAATGGTATTAATTTTAAATACTTAATCCTATACACTAAAAAATTTGCGTAAAATATTCTCAAAATATTTAGGAACTTAAATGCTTAATAAAATAAATAAAGAAATAGAAGAATTTACAACTAATATCAAAGAAGTTAAAGGTTGTGATGAAATGTTGACCTACATGAATAGTAATATTTATTCTAGTATAAAACTTATAATGTTTGCTTCTAAAACTTTTTCTATGTTTGGTAAAGTGATGTTGTTTTTTATTATATCTTTATCAGGTTTATTATTTATATTAAGTCTTGGGTCGGGTGCTTTAAATATTGGTTTATTATCAATAACTTTAGTTTTATTTGTGTTAATTCTATTTTTTGTTATGCATTATAAGAACTTCTTTATTTTGAGTATTAAAAACAAAAAGAGTTCTTTAGAATAATCTAAATTTTAATCTGTATCTAAAAAAAATCTTAATAATTACTTTCTTGAGTTCTTAATCAAGTATTAACTTACTTAATAATAGTATCAATGTATAACAAAATCATTGACACTAGAAAGGCTTAAAAATGAATCTTTTACATCCTCCCTTTGTACACTTTGTTGTTGCTTTACCAGTAGTAGCGCTATTTTCTCAATTTACTTATATGGTAACAAAAGATAAGAGTTACTCCAAAGCTGCACTACGGATTATTGCTTTTTCATTTTTAACATCAATTCTTGCAGTGCTAGGTGGAATAAATGATGCCCAAAGAGTTATTGAGAATAATAATATTCTTCAAGAGGGGTTAGCGTTTTTAAATAGCCATAAAATAGCTGGTTTCATGGTAGTTTTTGTATTATTAGCTACTACATTGACTAAATGGTTTGCTATCTCTAAAGACTCTAAATTACTTGAAAATGTATCTCTTATATTAATAATCATTACTCTAGCAGGGGCACTTTATCAAGGACGAAGTGGTGGAGAATTGGTTTATCAATATTCTGCTGGTATAGAGAATAAAATTGTCATAGAAAGAGTAAAAGAATTGAATTTGAAGTAAAATAAACAAACATAATGGGAGTTAAATTTTTTAACTCCTAATACTTATAATGAATTATTAATTTCATTTAATTCATAGTTTGATTTCTTCTCAAGTTCTTCTACTCTTTGAATAAGTTCTTTTTTATTCTGAAATTCTAGTTTTTTACATATATCTTCAATTAAAATATATTTTGTCTCTTTACTATCATCAAATTTATTTTTTTCTTGCTCTTTTTTTAGATTGTTTCTTTGGGTTATTACATTTTTTAAATACATATCAACAGCTTTAGTATTTAATTCGTTGTCAATAATAAATATATCAACATTTCTTAATATTGTTTCAATTTTTTCTTTTAAAGTAGGGAATTTGTATTCTTTTTTATCATGTATAAGTTCTTCAATTTTTTTATCAACTATAGTAATTTCATCAGTAGTCATAGTTTCTCTCATTTTTATATTTATAATACTTAAAATTTTAACATAAAA
>CAJXPH010000254.1 GCA_913057765.1 uncultured Campylobacteraceae bacterium | reverse complement strand
AGATCTACACTATCCTCTTCGTCGGCAGCGTCAGATGTGTATAAGAGACAGAAACGAATATGAACAGATATTAGAATCATTAAAAAGTATTAGAAATGGTAATTTTGATGTTTCACTTAATTCTGAAGATGAAAAAACAAATAAAATCATGAAAGAAATCATGAAAATTTCAAAAGAAATTTCTAAAGTTGATAATCATACTGCCATGATGTTTAAAGAAGTTTCAGAAGGTAACTTAGATTATAGAGTCGATTGTAGAGGATTTAAAAATAGTTATGAAAATATATTAGAATCTGTAAATTCAATGATCGATGTTCCTGTCTCTGCAATTAGAGATTTTAATTATGCAATGAGTAAATTATCGATTGGTGATTTTGACGCAAAAGTATCAAATAACTATTTAGGTGAGTTTCAAGAAATTAAAAATGCATTTAATTCACTTTCAAGTATTCTAACAAATATCCAAAAAGATTGTTCCATGATAAATAAAGCTGCCTTACATGGTCAATTAAATATACAAGCAGATGACTCTAAATATTTTGGAGATTTTGCAATTATTGTAGAAACAATGAATAATTTTACAACTACTACAAAAGACGTATTTGATGAAATAATTTATGGTTTTAATCAATTACAAAAAGGTAATTTTGATAAAAGAATTGAACAAGAGTATTCCGGAGATTTCGATATCATTAAAGAAACAATTAATAATACTGCTGAAATATTGACAAACTTTATTAATGATGTTGCTTCTTTAAATGAGCAAACTCAAAAAGGTAATCTTGAAGCAAAAATTGATGAAACAGTTTATGAAGGTGGATATAAAGATGTAGTTGTTGGAATTAACACTTTTTCAGTTGAAGTTGAACATATTGTTGATACTGTTACTACTGCTTCCTCTGAAGTATTATCCGCGGCAAGTATAGTTAATAAATTAGCTCAATCAATCTCTTCTGGAGCAGAACAACAATCAACATCTTTAGAAACTACAACATCTTCTATTGAAGAAATAAGTGCAAATATTTCTGAAACTACAAATAATACAACTAGGACAAATGAAGTTGCAGTTGACACTGCTAAAGTAGCAGATGAAGGTGGAAAAGCCGTATCTCAGACGGTTGAAGCTATGAATATAATCTCGGAGAAGATAACAATTATCGAAGATATTGTTTATCAAACTAATTTATTGGCTTTAAATGCAGCTATTGAAGCTGCACGTGCTGGAGAACATGGGAAAGGATTTGCTGTTGTTGCAGCTGAAGTTAGAAAACTAGCACAACGATCAAAAGTTGCAGCAGAAGAAATTAGTAAAATCACTAAAAATAGTGTTATTATATCTAAAGATGCTGGTGAGTTAATACAAAGTTTATTACCGAGAATTGATGAAACAGCTGAATTAGTAAATGAAATATCAGAAGCATCGAAAGAACAAGAAATAGGAATTGAGCAAATTAATGTGGCAATGAGTGAGTTAGATTTAATTACTCAATCTAATGAAACTGCGGCAACTGAATTATCATCTTCGGCAGAAGAACTTGATGCCCAAGCAGGTGAATTGAGTAAAATGATGAGCAGGTATAATACTGCGAGAAGTGTAGGTTCAAGTGAAGATATTAATGAAATTAATTTAAATGAGATTGGTTTTTTAGAAACTAAGATTGAAAAAGAAGAATCATCTGAATTAAATTTAAGAGATTTTGAAAGATTTTAGGAAACTCTAATGAATAATGAAATTTTAGCAGATGTTTCACAATATCTTTTATTTACATTAGATGAAGAGAAATTTGCATTAAAAACTGATGATATACAAGAAATTGTAGATTTGATAAATATTACAAAAATACCAAACTCAAATAAGTGTGTTAAAGGAATAACTAATATAAGAGGTGAACTTATTCCTGTTATAGATCCTAAGATTAGATTTAATAAAGGAGAAATAAAAGTTCAAAAAAGAACTTCTCTTATTCTTATAAATGTTATAGACAATATAGATAAAAAGAAAATTGCAATTGCGATAATGGTTGATTGCGTATTGGAAGTTTGTGAAATAAAAGATATTGATATCTTACCGCCTCCTGTATTTGGGACGATAATTGAAGAAAAATATATTCGAAATATTCTTCGTTATGACGATGAGTTTATTTCATTATTAAATATAAAAATGTTATTAGATATAAAAGAGTTATCAGCTATAGAATAAGGATTAATGTGGGAAATAGTGATGAATTAGACACTTTTGATTTAGATTTATTAGATTTAATAAGTTCTGATCTAAATACAACAAATCAATATTTAGTATTTGAAGGCTCTAACTGTGAAATTTATGCAATAAATATTTCAAAAGTTATTGAAGTTTTAGTTTACAAAAAACTAGAAATGGTAAAAAACGGAAATGGTCATAATCTTATCCGAGCAACTGCAAAAATCAGAGATGAAATAGCAACGATCATGAGTTTCGATGAATGGTTTGGAAATGATGTTCTAGGAGAAGAAGAATATGAGTTTGTTATTTTAGCTGGATTTGGTGGTCAAAATCTTGCAATAATGGTAAAAGATGTTGATTATATTGTTCATATGAATTCCGAAGATATGAAAGATAATTCTATAAATAATCCTAAGACAAATTTTGTTGCTAAAATTAAATTAAATGGTAAAGACAGACTATGTACTGTATTTGATTGTGATAAGTTATTATTAGATGTTTTTGAAGAGAACTATAAATTAAATAGTGTTGAGAATATTCTATGTAAGGATAGTTTTAATACAAAAAAACTAGTTTTGTTTGCTGATGATAGTAGGTTTATCAGAAAAATGGTTCAGTCATTATTTGAAAAAATGAACTTAAACTCAAAAGTATTTGAAAATGGAAAAGAATTACTAGATGAATTAAAACTAATAGATCCAGATGACATAGGTTTAATAGTTACTGATTTAGAAATGCCAATAATGGATGGTCGAACTTTGATAAAAGAAATTAAAGAACTAGAAATTTATGATGATATAAATATAGTTGTTCATACAAATATGAGTAATTTTATTATTGAAAGTTCCCTTATTGAGCTAGGAGTAAGAGAAGTAATAAGTAAAATTGATATAGAAAAACTTACTATGGGGATAAATAAATATTTTAAACCATGAAAAATGATATTGAATTAACAGATAAAGAGTTTAACCTTTTTCAAAAAATAGTTTTTAAAGAAATAGGAATATTCTTAGAAAATTCTAAGAAATTTTTATTAAAGAATAGACTTTTAAAACAGTTGTTAATTTATAATTTAACTTCATATAGTGACTACTATAGACTTATTCAAGTCAATAAAAATGAAAAAATAAAAATGCTCAATTTAATAACAACAAATGAAACATATTTCTTTAGAGAAAAAAGACATTTTGATTTTATAGAAAACTCAGTTATTCCTTTTGTTGATAAATTAAGAGTATGGAGTGCTGCATGTTCTACTGGAGTTGAAGCATATAGTGTTGCGATGTTATTAGATAATTCAAATATTAAGTATGAAATCATTGGAAGTGATGTTAATACAGATGTTGTAAAAAAAGCCAATATCGGTCTTTATCCTGTGAAAATGATGGCTAAAATTCCTGAAGATTTAAAAATTAAATATTGTCTAAAAGGAAAAGGTAATTACGAAGGATTATTTTTAGTAGATCGTATATTAATTACAAATATGGATTTTCAAAACAGAAATCTTTTAGATTCCCATATAGATTTAGGATTATTTGATATAGTCTTTTTAAGGAATGTTTTAATATATTTTAGTGATGAGATGAAGGAAAAGATTATTAGAAATGTTATAAAAAATCTCAAAGTTGGAGGATATATTATTGTATCTTTGACAGAGCACATTCATGAGTTAGATCTGTCTCTTATACACATCTGACGCTGCCGACGAAGAGGATAGTGGAGATCT
>CAJXPH010000253.1 GCA_913057765.1 uncultured Campylobacteraceae bacterium | reverse complement strand
ACGAGATCCTCTCTGGTCTCGTGGGCTCGGAGATGTGTATAAGAGACAGTATAGATACTAATAGTTCCAAGTTTTTTACCTGAATCTGATGTGATGTTATAAGTATCAGAATAGAAACAATTTTCTAAATCTGAAATATGATTGTCGTCAGTTGGATCATAATCTATAACTTCTAATTTTTGATTTTTGATTTTTCCAGTTGTAAGTGCTGTCTCTCCTAATATTTTACCCATATTATAATCATCAATGATAATTGCAAAGATGTCTTTACGAGTGATCTCATTATAAATTAGCTTGTTATATTCATTTACAGCATACGCTTCAATATGATTTTCTATATTATCTTTTACGGATAAAATAGTAGTTTTTGAACTATTTTTCATATTTTCAACGGTTTTATTTTTTGTATTAATATATGAAAAGCTTAGATTTACCACCATTATGGCAATAACTATTGTAAAGATTATTAACCCTAGAGCTAAATATAATGAATATTTACGTTGTTTCATTCTATACCAAGTACATTTTGATTAATAATTGATAATTTTTTATCAATATTTTCTGTTGTTACCGTTAATATTGGAACTTGTATATTTTTTTCTACATTATTGCCTTCTAAATGAGAGTTAAGTGCTTCTACGGACTTTACTCCCATTAAATAAGGTTGTTGCATTCCTGAAGCAATAATCTTCCCTTGAGGGATTAGATTTAGAAATTCAGGTTCTGCATCAAAAGCAATTAGTAATAATTCTTTTTCTTTTCCCATATCATTTATAGCTTCTAATGCTCCCTTATAAAGATTTGAAGTTTGAAGCCATATAGCTCTTAAATCTGGATAATCTAAAATAAATTGTTTTGTAAAACTATAGGTTTCTTTATTAGTCCATTTTACCATTTGCATGATATTTGCACCTTTTATATTTTCTTCATTTAGTGCCTTCATAAACCCTGCCGTTCTTCTTTGACCATTTAATCTTTTTTGAGGAATTGCAATGATTCCTACTTTTCCATTATTCCATTTCTTATGAAGCATTCTTTTTGTAAGTATTTTACCAATATTATATGCTCCATCTTTATTATTAGAAGAAATATAAGATACATATTTTCCTGAATCAGTTCCAATATCCGAAATAACTACTGGAATACCCGCCTTTTCTGCAAGTTTTAATATGGTCACACATGCTGAGGAATTAGAAGGTGAAACAATTATTCCAGATACATTTTCTTTTATAGCTTTTACTGTTAACTCTAGCTCTTTTTTTGCACTATTATTTGAATTATAAGCTTCGAACTCATAACCTAGTGAATTACTTGTAGTTTTTATTCCTTTTGCCATTATTTGCCAAAAAGGTATGCTTATATCAGGAGATAAATATATGATTTTTTTCTTATTTGTTATTTCATTTGCATTAATCGTATTAAAGCTTATTAGAAGAAGTATAATAAAAATTTGGCTTAGAACGTGCATGAATAGAACCTTTTATTCATTAAATAATTTATAAAAGAATAAATATTCTTATATAAAATAGATATTATACACGAATTTATGGTTTTTCCCAAGATTGAAGAATAGAATTTTTCTAAAAAAATAATTTTCATAAGATTAATGATTATATTTAAAGAATAAAAAAGTGTAAAAATTAGATAAGATTAATTTTTATTATCTATTAGTTTCTTTTAAAAATATTTCTTATTTTTTTATTTAATGAGAGTAATCCTAATTTCATGCCACTATAGCGCATTACTTTTGCTGCTTCTTTCCATTGTTTTTTTTCATAACATGGAGTAGGACAAGTTCTACATCTAGGTTTTATGTCATGTGGACATTCAAGTAATCTATCAAAAGAATAATTGATTTTAGCAAGACATTCTGGGCACATATTTAAGTGCAACTTTATTTCTTCATTCTTATAAAAAAATGTTTTTGTAATATTCTCTTGGTCCATATGTTTTTCATTACAATAGACTTCGAAGAATTTTTTTAAGGTATTAATTTCTTCTTTAAACTTTACTGTTTCCATAATTAAAAAGTTACTCTTTTATTTTAAATTTCATTTTATCATTTTTGTATAAAATTTTTAATAATACATTGATATTTATCAAGAAAAGAGAAGTAATGAATTTAAAAGAGTTTTATTTTTTTAATACGCTGGATGAGAACGAGATAGAAGAGTTACAGAAAATATCAATATTTAAAAAATATTCGAAGAATGAAATCCTTTTTTATAGAGGAGATGAATCAAAGTATTTATATCTTTTAGTTAGTGGTGTAGTAAAGCTTTATAAGCATGATCACAAAGATAATGAGATTATTATTCATAATATAAATGCACCTTCTTTTATTGCAGAAATTGCAAACTATGAAGAAAATCCATTTCCTGCAAATTGTTCTTTTGAAACAGAATCTGAAGTTATTCTAATAGATTATGAAAAATTCAGAGATAACTTTTTACATAAAAAAGAAATATCAACACTTTTTATTAAATCACTTAGTAAAAAAATAAAATATTTAGAGAATTTCATTCATACAAATATGACTATTGATATAAATGCAAAAGTTGCAAAATTTATATATGATAATGAAGCATCATTAAGTAGTTTAAAACAAGTGAAAATTGCAGAAACTTTAAATATAAGAGAAGAAACACTTTCTCGAAAAATCACAAAACTTATTAAAGATGGAATAATTGAGAAAGAGAAAAGAAATATTAAAATAGTAGATCGTCAAAGACTATTAAATCAATTCTTATAATTAGCTAGGAATAATTGTTATATTAGTAATTTCAGAACTTGCGCCTAATCTCATAGGTGGTCCCCAAAATCCTGTTCCTTTATTAACATATATTTGAGTGTAATCATTATGTTGATGAAGGCCTTTTATATATGGTTGTGCAAGTTTAACTATAAAGTTAAAAGGTACAATTTGCCCTCCATGAGTATGTCCTGAAAGTACTAAATCAACATCTTTTACTTCTTCTATAAATTTTGGTTGATGAGCTAAAAGTACGATAGGGTATTCATCTGTTCCTATAAGTGCTTTATATAAATCAGGTTTATAGCTTTCAATTCTATATCCCATTACATCATATACTCCAGCTAAAAAGAAACCTTTTTCTTTTTCTCCAATATACACATTTTCATTTTCAAGAGTTTTTATATTTAGTGTATTTACATAATCAATAATTGATACAACACCGTGAAAGTATTCATGGTTACCAACAATAAAGTAGTTACCATATTTAGATTTTAGATTTTTTAATTCATCTAATGCTTCTTTTGCATAGTCTAGTTTAGTATCAACCATATCTCCTGTTATAACAACAATATCTGGATTTAAAGCATTAACTTTTTTTACTAAATTAGATATAAACTCTTTGTTAACAAGTCCACCAATATGTATATCACTTAGTTGAACTATATTATATGATTGTTTTAAATTTTTTATTTTTATCTCTACCTTTTCAATCTCAATATGTCTTGCATTGTACATTGCTTTTGCATTGACAGAACCTGCTAGTGCAACAGAACTTATGTCTAAAGTTTTTTTGAAAAATGTTCTTCTTTCTTCGTTTATAGGAATAATATTTAAAATTCTAGAAGAGAGCTCATAAAAGATTGTTGCTATAAAAAGTACAAAGATTACACCAATTGGTATTGACAGTAAAAAATAAGCCCAGTTAGGAATTGTGGGATTATATCTTGCGAACATATATCCGGCAACACCTAATAGGTTTATTGCTAAAAATATATTTATAAAAAGTTTTGTTTTTTTTGAAAAATGTAGTTTTCTTACAAACCTTCTTGAAATAAGAAGTGTAAGTAATGTCATTACAGTTGAAAAAACTATTGCAAATATTGAAAAATTCATTAGGGATTATACCCCACTACTTTTAACCAAAAATTAATAAAAAATTATAAATATTTATATCTGTCTCTTATACACATCTCCGAG
>CAJXPH010000252.1 GCA_913057765.1 uncultured Campylobacteraceae bacterium | reverse complement strand
TCGTGGGCTCGGAGATGTGTATAAGAGACAGATACGAAGGAATATATTATGTAATGAAATCTGCAAATATATTAGCGAATGCAATAATAAAAGATGATCCAGAATCATATGAAAAAGAATGGAAAAAAAATTATCAAAAAAGATTTGATTTTTTTCAAAAACTACAAAAACTATTTTTATCTTATAATTTTATGACTAACATCATGTTGAAGTTTTTCCAAAGAAAAAAACTTCAACAAAGTGCCCTAAAATATTGGGAAGGCAAAACTTCTTTGCCAAGTATAAATCATATATTCTATAAAACTATAAAATATACTTTTAGCAAATAATATTAAGCCTCTTTTTTAGCTTCTTTTTCTACTTCTTCAAGAAATCTTTCTAACAACTCTTCAGTAGGAAGTTTTGCAATAGTTTCACCTTTTTTAATAATAAGTCCTGTACCTTTTCCATAAGCGATAGCAACATCTGCTGATTTTGCTTCACCTAAGGCATTAACTACACATCCCATAACTGAGACATTTAAAGGAGTTTTAATATGTTTCGTTCTTTCTTCAACTTCAGCAACTGCAGTTACTAAATCAGCTTCAATTCTCCCACAAGTTGGACAAGAAATAATATTTAAACCTTCTTTTGTAAGACCAGAATCTTTTAATATTGCACGCCCTACTTCAATTTCTTTTTCAAGTTCACCTGTAATAGAAATTCTCATAGTATCACCAATACCATCAAGAAGTAAACTTCCTAATGCAATTGAAGATTTAATTGTTGAATGAAAAAGTGTTCCAGCTTCGGTAACACCTAAATGAAAAGGATAATTATTCATAGGTCTTAACATTCTGTATGCTTCAACAGTTCTTTGGACATCTGAAGCTTTTAAAGATATTTTTATATCTTCAAAACCTAAATCTTCTAAATACTTAATATTATAATCTGCACTTTCAACCATACCACGTGCAGTTTGTCCATATTTATCTTCAAACTGTGCTTCTAAAGAGCCACAATTCACCCCAATTCTAATTGGAAGATTTCTTTCTTTACAAGCACGAACTACTTCTGCAACTCTTTGTTTATTTCCAATATTTCCTGGATTAAGTCTAATGCAATCAACCGATTCAGCTGCTATTAATGCTAGCTTATGATTGAAGTGAATATCAGCAACAAGAGGTAAAGAAGTTTGTTCTTTAATCGCTTTTAATGCATTAGCAGCAGCCATATCAGGAACTGCTACTCTTACAATATCAGCTCCAGCAAAATGTAACGCTCTTATTTGCTCAACTGTTGCTTCGACATCTGATGTTTTAGTATATGTCATAGATTGCACTGAAATTGGTGAATCTCCACCAATTGCCACATCACCTACATATATTTTTTTTGTTGGGTATCTTTTAATATTATTCATAATATGCGAATTCTATCAAAAAAAGATTAATTCATAGTAAAGTTTTTATTGATTTTATTAATTTAATATATACTTTAATTAAGCACTATTTTACAAAGCATTCTTTATTAAACTTTTTTTTTGAAAAACTAAGATATAATTGCGCCATATTATATAAAGGATTTATATGCAAGATTTTACTATTTTTGATATGGTAATTGTAAGTATCACTGTCCTACTTGGATTAAAAGGTCTTTTTAGAGGTTTTATCAAAGAAGTATTTGGACTAGTAGGAATAATAGGTGGACTTTTTGTTGCATCTAGAGTTGCGTTAGATATTGGAAATATTATAGCTCCAATTTTAGCTTTAGAAAATACAGCAACAATAAAACTAATTGGTTTTGTTATAGGATTAATTGGTTTTTGGGCTATTGTTTATGTACTTGGTATCATTTTAAGTAAAATATTTTCGGCAAGTGGACTTGGAATATTTGATAGAATATTAGGATTCGTTTTTGGTAGTGCAAAAGTATTTCTTATTTTTTCTGTTATTGCTTACTCTTTATATCAAATGCAATCATTTAAAGGTCTAATGGATCAAAAATTTGCTACTTCAACAACTTTCCCATTCTTAATCGAAACTGGTGGATTTATTGTAAAATTAGATACATCTGATTTTACTAATGCAATAAAAAAACAACTTCCAAAAGAAAAGGAAGAAGATATTGAAGAAGACCCAGACTTAATAAAAGAAAAAACTTTTACTGAAGAAATCAAAGATACTGTGAATCAAATTAAAAAAACTACAGTTGATTCTGGAACAACAGTAATCAATACAGTTAAAAAAACTGTAAATGAGAATATGGATAAAGTTGCTAATAAAATTGAAGAAACTGCAAATAAAACTCCAGAAGAACTTCAAAATACAGAAGAAATAAAAAAAGATGCTGTAAAAATGGCAGAAGAATTAAACAAAGGAAATTAATATTGTTTGAAAACAAATATATTCAGCAAAGAATTGAAAAAGCAAATACACTAAGAGAAAAAGGAATTAATCCTTACTCTAATGAAAGTAAAAGAAATACAACAGTTTCAAAATTTTTAAATGTAAATAGCGACCTTGCTCAAACAGAAGAAAAAAGAGATGAAAACAGAAACTATACAGTTGCTGGAAGAATTAAGTTTTTTAGACTAATGGGAAAAGCTTCATTTCTTAAAATTGAAGATGAAAGTGGAATTCTACAAATTTATGTATCAAGAGACAATCTTCCAGAAGGGTTTTATAATGAAACTTTCAAAAAGACTGTAGAAGTTGGAGATATTATTGAAGTAAGTGGTTACCCATTTATTACAGGAAAAGGTGAATTATCACTTCATGTTGATGGATTAAAAATATTAACTAAAGCTATTTCTCCACTTCCTGAAAAATATCATGGTATTCAAGATAAAGAGTTAAGATATAGACAAAGATATTTAGATTTGATTATGAATAGTGAAGTTAGAAAAACTTTCCATGTAAGATCAAAAGTTATTTCTTTAACTAGAAGATTCTTTGAAAATAAAAGTTTCCTAGAAGTTGAAACTCCAATGATGCATCCAATTGCAGGTGGAGCAAATGCTAAACCATTTACAACTCATCATAATGCACTTGGTGTTGATAGATTTTTAAGAATTGCACCAGAGTTATATTTAAAAAGATGTATCGTTGGTGGATTTGAAGCAGTATTTGAAATAAATAGATGTTTTAGAAATGAAGGAATGGACGCAACACATAATCCAGAATTTACTTCTATTGAATTTTATTGGGCATATAAAACATATAAAGATTTAATTGAACTTACAAAAGAATATTTTGAATATCTTTTCGAACACTTAGAACTACCAACAACTTTACCTTATGGTGAATTAGAAATTGACTTTACACAATTTAGTGAAATTCCATTAATCCAGTCTTTAACAGATATTGGTGGAGTACCTGCTGATATTACAGAAGATAAAGATAAAATAATTGCACATTTAAAAGCTGCAAATGTTGATGTAAATGAAAAAATGAATCTTGGACAACTTCAAGGTGAATTATTTGATGAATATGTTGAAGCAAAATTAATTAACCCAACATTTATTACAGAATACCCAGTTGAAATTTCGCCATTAGCTAGAAGAAATGATGAAAAACCACACTTGACAGATAGATTTGAATTATTTATTGCAGGTAAAGAAATTGCAAATGCATTCTCAGAACTTAATGATCCAATTGATCAACTTCAAAGATTTGAAGGACAAATGGAAGCAAAAGAATCAGGTGGTGATGATGAAGCACATGAAATGGATGAAGATTTTGTAAATGCATTATCTTATGGAATGGCTCCATGTGCAGGACAAGGAATTGGAATTGATAGATTAGTAATGATGCTTACAAATCAGCATTCTATTAGAGATGTATTACTATTCCCAGCAATGAAACCAATCAAAACAGAAATAGATTTACACGCAGAAGAAACTGAATAATAAAAAGAAATATAGGAGATAATATAATATGAGTTACATAACAAACCAGAATTTAGAACAAGCAGATAAAGAGATGTTCGATA
>CAJXPH010000251.1 GCA_913057765.1 uncultured Campylobacteraceae bacterium | reverse complement strand
GAGATCCTCTCTGGTCTCGTGGGCTCGGAGATGTGTATAAGAGACAGCACTAAATCTTATCTATGACATATTTAACAATTCATCTATGTTAACAACTTCTGTCATACTAAAAATAGGTGAATACATTAGAATAGATGGAAAGAAACACTCAATAATAACAGTAGAAGTTTTCTCTAATATTGAATGTTCTATAAAAGATTTTAATTATAAAGATGAAAATGCATCATTTATTATTACAAAAGACGAAGATAAAATCACAATAGACTTACCTCTTATTCTTGATTAGTTTTAAAAATAAATTTAGCAGCTAATACAGATAAGGGAACAATACCTAGCCCTATTAAAAAAGGTATAGGTAAAAAAAGTTTATTGTTATTTAATGCAAAAAATCCAAATATTAAAAAAGCATAACCTACTAATCTATAAATAGATACAAATCCACCTGCAGAAAAAAGAGTATTTTTAAAAGAGTTTTTAGTAACATTCTTCTTCTCTTCATCAATAATCTCTTTTATTTTTTCAGGAGTTAACTCTTCTTCTGGTATTTCTTCATATTCTGTATATAAATCATAAGGATCATCAATTTCATCAATTTTATCTCTATCTTCAGTCATCATATTTTTTGAAGTATCTAGGTTTAATAGGCGATTTTGAATATTCTTTTTATATGAAAGAAAAGATGCAATAGTTACAGACAAAGAACCTATAAATGCAACTTGACTATTTAAAAACCAAACTAAATCATATAATGTAACAGAAAGAATAATTAAACAAAGGTCAACAAAAATGAAGACCTTTGCAAAGTTCACAATAGTATTTTTAATCTTCATCGTCCTCTTTAGGCTTATCCCCATGTTTTGCTCTATAGGCAT
Organism: uncultured Campylobacteraceae bacterium; assembly: GCA_913057765.1. Taxonomy (GTDB): domain Bacteria; phylum Campylobacterota; class Campylobacteria; order Campylobacterales; family Arcobacteraceae; genus Halarcobacter. The sequence continues at coordinate 3,118 of CAJXPH010000251.1, read as the reverse complement.
ATCTTGGATCATCCGCTAGACCCTCAAATTCTTTTTGTGCTCTTTGATAAGCTTTATATATATTATTAAATGCAGCAAATATTCCTAAGGCAACACCAATCCAAAGAGTCCAAGTTTTACCTGTCCAATCTTTTAATAATATACCAATACCAACACCTATTGCCACTGCAACAACCATTGAAATTCCTAAAGATAAATTGTCAAGTGCTTGAATTTTATTTTTATGTTTTGGTACTTTTTCTTCTTTATTTTCCATAATTAACCTATTGAATAAATGTGCAGCAGTAGTCTGTAACTTCTAATACTTTAATATCAAAACTACAGTTAGCTGGAACTTCAAAATAATCACCAGCATCAATTTTTTCCCAGTTGCTATCACCACATGCAATTAGTACTTCAACACGTCCAGAAATAATTTCCATATGTTCGGCATCATCTGTTTTAAAAGTATATTCTCCGGGCATCATTACACCTAATGATTTTTTTACACCATCTTCATCAACAAATGATCTACTTGTAACATTTCCATCAAAATAAATATTTGCTTTTTTAACTAATTCAACATTTTTAATACTTGGCATTTTTTTTCCTTTTATAAATTTTTCATGATTTTATCTGCAGCAATAAGACAAGCTTCAATATCTTCATCAGTCATAACTGTAGAGATAAAACCAGCTTCATATTGAGAACACGCAAAATAGAAACCATTTTTAATCATTTCACGATGAAACTTCCCAAATCTTTCAAAGTTACAAAAGTCCGTTACTTCTGCAAAATTTTTAGGCATTTCATCTGCAAAAAAGAACCCAAACATAGAACCTCTTGTATCAACTTGAAGACCAATATCATTCTTAAGTGCTACTTCTTTTAAACCACTTACTAATTTAGTAGCTTTTTTATTTAAGTCTTCATATATAGAGGGATTTGCTTTTAATTTTTTAAGTGATACTAGACCTGCTGCCATAGCAACTGGGTTTCCACTTAAAGTACCTGCTTGGTAAATTGCACCATCAGGAGAAAGTTCTCCCATGATTTTTTTAGATGAAGCAAAAGCCCCAACAGGCATTCCTGCACCAATTACTTTTCCAAAAGTAATGATATCAGCTTGAACATCTAAAATTCCACTTGCACCTTTTAAAGAAGCTCTAAACCCTGTCATAACTTCATCAAAAATCAATAAAGCATTATTTGCATCACAAAGTTCTCTACAAGTCTCTAAAAACTCAGGACTCGCAGGAACTAATCCCATATTTCCAGCAATTGGTTCAATAATAATACAAGAGATATCATTACTATCTTCAAAACATTTTTTAAGGTTTTCAATGTTGTTATACTCACAAAGAAGTGTATGCTTTGTTAAATCAGCAGGAACACCAGGAGAACTTGGGGCTCCAAAAGTAGCCATTCCAGAACCAGCTTGTACTAATAAAGAATCAGAATGTCCATGGTAACAACCTTCAAATTTCAAAATATCATTTTTACCAGTAACACCACGTGCAAGTCTAATTGCAGACATTACAGCTTCAGTTCCAGAACTTACAAATCTTACTTTATCTATATTGTCATACATTTCAACAATTTCATTTGCTAATTCAGTCTCTAACAGTGTTGGTGCTCCAAAAGACAAACCTTTTTTACAAGTTTTGATAACAGCTTCTTCAATATCATTATCACAATGTCCAAAAATAAGTGGTCCCCAAGATTGTACAAAATCTAAATATTTATTTCCATCAATATCAACAATATAAGCACCCTCTCCTCTATCCATAAATGGAGGAGTTCCTCCTACTGATTTAAATGCACGTACCGGAGAATCAACGCCACCTGGGATTACTTCTTTAGCTTCTTCATAAGCTTTAACTGAATTATCAAACATTATATTTCCTATAAATTATATACTTTAAAATTAAAAGCATAATTATACTATAATCGCGTTATGAAACTAATTATATTTGCATTTATTTTATCTTTAACTATACATATTTTACTTTTCTCTCCATTAACAAAGAAAAAAGAAGAACCAAAACAAAACCCTTCAACATCTAAGTATGTAAAAAAATCTTCTGTTCAATATGTAAGACTACAACCAAAAATTAATCCAAGTCCTAAAATTATAAAAAAAGTTACAGTAAAACCAAAACCAAAAGCAAAAAAGATTATTCCAAAACCTAAAACTTATAAAAAAGTAGAAAAGAAAAATATAAAACCTCAAAAAAGAAACAAAATTGTAAAAAAACCTAAAATTATTATTCCTAAACCAATAAAAAAAGTTAAAGTAGCTCCAAGCTTTACAAAAAATGTTCCAATAAAACCTCAAAAGAAAAGACAAACTGTTCAAAAGAAATCTTTGGAAAACTTTTTATTAGCAGATCCTGTTCCTTTAGATAGAAGACTTTTAGATGATATTACAAAAAGCTATTTGAGACTTTATGGGGAAGAATATAATTCTTTTACAAAAGTACAAAAAGTTTATTTACAAAAAAATCTTAAGAATATTGGTAGAATCACAGAAAGATATTTAAAATACCCAGCAATTGCTGTGAGAACGAGACAATCAGGAATGAATATCGTACAATTTAATTTACATCCAAATGGGAATATTACTGATCTAAAATTGAATCATTCATCGGGACATACTACACTTGATAAAAATTCTATACAAACAATTGAATTTGCATATAAAGATTATCCTAGGCCAAAAACAGTAACAAAAATAAAAATTTATGTTTCTTACAACTTGTATTAAGTAAAATACAAAAAATTAATATATATATCAAGGTAATTAATGTTAACAGATAAAATAAGAAATAAAGAAAATGGAATTATTCTATACGGAATCACTCCTCCTAAAGTTAACCATACAGAAGAAGAGATAAGAGATATTGCGAAAAGACATATTGATAGAATATCAAAATTAAATGTTGACGGACTAGTTCTTTACGATATCCAAGATGAATCAGATAGAACAGATGAAAAAAGACCTTTTCCTTTTATCAAAACTATAAATCCTTGTGAATACTCAAAAAATTATTTACAAGAATTAAAAACTCCAAGAATAGTATATAGAGCAGTAGGAAACCTGTCTCTTATACACATCTGACGCTGCCGACGAAGAGGA
>CAJXPH010000250.1 GCA_913057765.1 uncultured Campylobacteraceae bacterium | reverse complement strand
TACGAGATCCTCTCTGGTCTCGTGGGCTCGGAGATGTGTATAAGAGACAGAGAAATTACTGAATCAGGTTTATTTTTTTTAAAATCATTTATATTATCTTTAATAAATTCATCTAATGAATTAAAGATAACTCTTTCTTTCCAAATTGCACGGGCATAGATTATTGATTCTGCATTAGAAAAATTATAACCATTTGGAATATATGTATTCATAGAATAATGTAAACTTACTTCTCTACTATGTTGCCATCCATCAATATTAGATAATTTAGGCCACCAAGAAAAACACATCTTTTCTCCACAAACATATGAAATCTTTTCAATTTCTGCATTTAAAATATTCAACATAAAAAATAAAATAATTAATACTCTTAACAAAAATTTCATTAACTCTTCTTCCTTCTTATTCACACTATATAAATGTGAGCATTTTCAAAATAGCGTTAAAAAAAATCTATATAAATTCGTAAAGAAAGTACAACTGCCTGAGACGAAGGTACGTAGTCGAGTTTTGTAATTTTAGATTTTCTATATATTTTTTAGTTATTTTGGAACCTGCGAACGCTTTTCTTTTGATACTTATCTTTACTAAAAAGAAAAGTATAAAGTCTATTACTATATAATAATCCCAATTATGAAATGCTTATCATGTGAACAATTATCATTCAAAATCATCTGCAAAAAATGCCAAAATAATCTACTAACACCCTCTTTTCATAAAAGAGAGCTTGAACGTGATTTTTACAACTATTCTTTCTATTCATTCTCAGAAATAGAAGAATTCATTACATCAAAATATTACTTCCATGGAGACAAAGTTTTTAACATTTTAGCTTCACTATCATACAAAAAATTTGCACAAAATTTTAATTTTGATGAAATAGTTTATTCAATAGGAATAGATGAACACTCACGTCATGAGTTTTCCCAAACTGCAATTTTATCACGTCACTTAAAATCAAAAAATATAAAACCAATTCACAATCAATTAAAAGCTACAAACATAGTAAAGTATGCAGGTCATGATTTAGAATTTAGAAAAAATAATAAACGTAAATTTATAACAAATATTACAAATAGCAAAATTATCTTAGTAGATGATTTAATTACTACAGGAACAACTATTTTAGAAGCAAAAAAAGCTTTAGAGAAAAAAAACAATGAAGTACTTTTTTCTTTAACCCTAGCTAATGCAAAATTTTAGTATAATGCCAACTTCTTATAAAATACAAAGGACAATATGTGATTGGAATTATCGATTACAACATGGGAAATTTAGCAAGTGTATATAATGCTTGTCACTTACTAGATACAAAAGCCTCATTTGTAAAAAATCCAGAAGACTTAAAAAACTTTGAAAGAATCATACTTCCAGGTGTTGGAGCATTTGGTGATGCAATGAAAAACTTACACGAAACTGGAATGTTTCAAGCTATTCATGAATATGCAAAAACAGGTAAACCTATGATAGGTATTTGTCTTGGGATGCAACTATTATTTGAAAGCTCTGAAGAGTTTGGAGACCACAAAGGTCTTGGACTTATTGATGGGAAAGTTGTTAAATTTGATAAATCAAGAATGCATGAAGATACAAAAATTCCACATATGGGTTGGAATGTAATTAAAACACAAGATGATCATACTTTATTTGAAGGGTTAAAAGACCCATACCTTTATTTTGTACACTCATACCATGCAATTACCAATGATAAAAATGTTATTGGAAAAACTGAATATGGTTATGATTTTGTAAGTGCTGTGCATAAAGAAAATATTTATGGATTTCAACCACATCCAGAAAAATCGCATGATAATGGAATAAAAATACTTAAAAATTTTATGAATTTAAAACACTAAAAAGGGAAGAGATACTATGGATATTTTACCAGCAATAGACCTTAAAGATGGGAAAGCTGTAAGGCTAAGTAAAGGATTAATGGATAGTGCAAAAATCTATTCAGATGAGCCTTGGCAAGTTGCGAAAAGATTTGAAGAACTTGGAAGTAAGTGGCTTCATATTGTTGATTTAAATGGAGCATTTGCAGGAGAGCCAGCAAACTTAGAACAAATCAAAAAGATTAGAGAAAACTGTAATTTAAAAATCGAACTTGGTGGTGGAATTAGGGATGAAGAAACTATCAAAATGTATATTGAACTTGGAGTTGATAGATTAATCCTAGGTTCTATTGCAGTAAAAGATCCTCAATTTGTAAAAGATATGGCAGCTAAATATCCTATCGCTGTAGGAATTGATGCCATGAATGGTATGGTTGCAGTAGAAGGATGGGCAGAAGTTTCATCGATGAAAGCAACTGATTTAGCAAAAGAATTTGCAAATGCAGGTGTTGAAGCTATCATTTGTACTGATATTTCAAAAGATGGTATGCTTTGTGGAGTTAATGTAGAATTTACTGAATCTATTGCTTTAGCATCTGGAGTTGATACGATTGCTTCTGGTGGAGTAAAAGATATTACTGATGTTTTACAATGTAAAGACAATGGAAATATTGCAGGAATGATTGTAGGAAAAGCTTTTTATGAAGGAAGACTTGATTTAAAAGAAGCTTTTGACACAGTAGGTCATTTATAATAATTAGGGTACTTTTACCCTAGTTATTATTACAAGAACAAAAACCGTCATCTTCTAGTTTTTTATTTTCTTTTTCTAACTCTTTTTTATATTTTTGGAAAGCTAATTCTTCTTTTGATAGATTTTTATTATGAATAGATTTTAAATGAGGCTCTGACAACTCAACTTTTACTTTTCTTTCTATATCTTTTGAGAATAAAGAGATACTCAAAAATAACACTATATATAAATATTTCATATTATCTAATTTACATCATCAGCAGAAGTATAGTGTAACTCTAAACCTTTTGAAGTGGCAACAAAACCATTTACATTTATAGTTCCATCATGAACCATTTTATGATGTTGTTTACAAAGTGGTATAAGATTGTATTTATGGTTTGCGTTTACATGACCAATAAACCCATCTTTATTTGCTCTTGCTTGTTCTTTAATATGATGAACATCATCACAGGCACGTCCACAGATTACACAAGAGCTTACAAATACATTTTTATTGTACTTAGATGACTTTTTATGAGTAAGTCTCTCTACCGCACTGTAATCATCAGTAAGTTTCTTTCTAATATCGTTAGCAACTTGTAAAAACTCTCTATCCATATGAAGTGATTTTGCATATTCAAGTCCATACATAGATGAACCACTTCCATATTTTAGTTTTCTGTCAAAAATTAATTTATCAGATTCATCTTCATACATAACTGATAGATGAAGAGGTATTATATTTTTTAATTTTGCAACTTCTTCAATTTCTGGTAATTGATGAAGATGGGTAGCGAATATAAACATAGCTTCTAGCTTAGATAGTTTTAGTATAGAACTTGCAACAATACTTACCCCACTCATAGTTTCAGTTGAATGAGAAATTTCATCTCCTAAAACAAGTGACTGATTAGAAGCACGATTAAAAATATTTTTAAGTTCTAACATCTCTACTGCAAAAGAAGACAACCCTTTTGCAATATTATCAGCGCCAGAGATTCTTGTAAATACAGAATCAAATATAGAAAACCTCATTGATTTAGCGGGTACATAAAAACCAGCTTGTGCAAGAATCACGGCTATGCCAATTGACTTCATAAGTGAAGACTTTCCAGAAGAATTAATACCATAAAGTAAAACACCATGCATTTTATTGTTATACATATTAATTGGATTTGAATTTTTGATAATCACATTATTTTTGAACTCTTCTTTTGCAAGAGAGAGTTCTCCTAAAATAATATCATTTGGCACATAAATACCCTGCTCTTCATTTGCTTCAATTATAGGGTGTCTTAAATCAATAAGTTCTAAGAAGTTTTCGTCTTCTTTTGCTTTTACAATTTTAGGACATACATAGTTATATTTTTTTGCTGTTTTAATATTTGAGATTGTTAAATCTACTTCTGCAATAAATCTGTCTCTTATACACATCTCCGAGCCCACGAGAC
>CAJXPH010000249.1 GCA_913057765.1 uncultured Campylobacteraceae bacterium | reverse complement strand
ATTTATAAATTTCAAGTAAGGAGAAATAAATGGCACTTTCAAGAAGAGATTTTCTTAAAAGTTCAGCGGCAGCTTCTGCCGCAGCAGCAGTTGGGATGAATGTACCAACTGAGCTACAAGCAGCATCTAAAAATGCGGAAAGTGGTTGGAGATGGGACAAAGCAGCCTGTAGATTTTGTGGAACAGGTTGTGGAATTATGCTTGCAACAAAAGGTGGTAAAATTGTAGCGGTTAAAGGTGACCCCGCAGCTCCAGTTAATAGAGGTCTTAATTGTATTAAAGGTTACTTCAATGCAAAAATTATGTATGGTGCAGATAGATTAAAGCAACCATTATTAAGAATGGATGCGGATGGTAAATTTGATAAACAGGGTAAATTTGCTCCAGTATCTTGGGAAAGAGCCTTTGATGAGATGGAAGTTCATGCAAAAAAGGCATTAAAAGCAAATGGTCCTGAATCTGTTGGTGTGTTTGGTTCTGGTCAATATACGGTTATGGAAGGATATGCAGCACAAAAAATGATGAAAGCTGGATTTAGATCAAATGCTATTGATCCAAATGCTAGACACTGTATGGCATCTGCAGTTGTTGGTTTCTATCAAACATTTGGTATTGATGAACCTGCAGGTTGTTATGATGATATTGAACTTACAGATACCATTTTAACTTGGGGTTCAAACATGGCAGAGATGCACCCAATATTGTGGTCGAGAGTAACAGATAGAAAACTATCAGACCCTAAAAATGTAAAGATAATCAATCTTTCAACTTATAGACACAGAACTTCAGACTTAGCTGATGAAGAGATTATTTTTAAACCTAGTTCTGATTTAGCATTGTGGAATTATATTGCAAGAGAGATTGTATATAATAATCCTGAATCTATAGATTGGGATTTTATAAAAGAGAATATTGTATTTGCAGCAAGTCCAGTTAATATGGGCTATGGAATGAAAAGAGCTGGCGATAAATCTATGGATAAATATACAGCAGCTGAAAAAGAGACTATGGCTAAGGAAATGGTAAAAGTAATTTCTGAAGATGAAGCTCCTGCTTTAAAACCATATGGATATAAAGCTGGTGATAAAATGGTTAATAAACCAGCAGGACTAAAACATTGGGAAATCTCTTTTGAAGAATACAAAAAATTCTTAGAGCCTTATACTGCTGAATATGTGACTAAAGTTTCAAAAGGTGACCCTGATGAATCTGATGCTGAATTTATGCGAAAAATAAAATTTATGGCAGATTTATATATTGAAAAATCTAGAAAAGTTGTTTCTTTCTGGACTATGGGTATGAATCAACATACTAGAGGTACGTGGGTAAATACACTTGCATATAATGTACATTTCCTACTAAATAAACAAGCTAAACCAGGTTCTGGAGCATTTTCATTAACTGGTCAACCATCTGCTTGTGGTACTGCGAGAGAAGTTGGTACATTTACACACAGATTACCTGCAGATATGATGGTTAAAAATCCAAAACATAGAGCAATAACTGAGAAAGGTTGGAATATTCCCGCAGGAACATTAAATCCAATTGGAAATCAACATATAATGAAAATTTTTAGAGATATTGAAGATGGATTTGTAAAATTCGCTTGGATTCAAGTTACCAATATCTTCCATTCAACAGCTAGTGCATCTCATTGGATTAAAGCAGCAAGAGAAATGGATAATTTCATTGTTTGTTCTGATCCTTATCCTGGGATTTCAGCAAAAGTTTCTGACTTAATCTTACCAACAGCTATGATTTATGAAAAATGGGGAGCATATGGTAATGCGGAAAGAAGAACTCAACATTGGAGACAACAAGTATTACCTGCAGGTGAGGCCATGTCTGATACTTGGCAAATGGCGGAATTTATGAAAAGATTTACTGTAAAAGACCTTTGGGCTGAATCAACATTAAGAAATGGTACAAAATTACCAAATGTTATTTCCGATGCAAAAAAGATGGGTTATAACGAAAATACAACAATGCATGAAATCTTATTTGCAAATAAAAGAGCTAAATCTTACAAATTAAATCAAGATGATCCTATTCAAGCTGGTTTCGATAATAGTGAATGTTTAGGTGATAGTAGAAATGTAAAAGGTTCTGATGGCAAAGTTTGGGAAGGATATGGATTCTTTATTCAAAAATACTTATTCGAAGAATATGCTGACTTTGGACGTGGACACGCTCATGATTTAGCAGACTTTGATACTTATCATAGAGTAAGAGGACTTAAATGGCCAGTAGTTGATGGTAAAGAAACTCAATGGAGATTCAATACTAAATATGATCCTTATGCAAAAAAAGCCAATCCAGATGGAGAATTTGCATTCTATGGACCTTTAGCAAAAGCTTTATCACAAGGGGATTTACTTGGGGTTAAAGATAAAACAAAAAAATCACTAAAGAATAAAGCAAAAATCTTTGCTAGACCATATATGGATCCACCTGAAATGCCAGATGAAAAATATCCATTATGGATGAGTACAGGTAGAGTTCTTGAACATTGGCATACAGGAACAATGACGATGAGAGTTCCTGAATTATATAGAGCTGTTCCTGAAGCACTTGTATATATTCACCCAGATGATGCAAAGAAGTTTGATGTAAAACAAGGTCAACTTGCATGGATTGAATCAAGACGTGGAAAAGTAAAAGCAAGAGTTGAGACAAGGGGTAGAAATAGACCTTCAAGAAACCTAGTTTATGTTCCCTTCTTTGATGAAAACGTATTTATTAATAAAGTTTGTGCTGATTATACTTGTCCACAATCAAAACAAACAGACTTTAAAAAATGTGCTGTAAAAGTCTACAAAGTATAATCTTAAAGATTATGCTTTAATATTTATAATAAAATGGAGAAAAAAATGAAAATAACAAAAATAGCTTTAGGACTTTTTACAGCAGCTACTGTTTTCATGGTTGGTTGTTCAGCAACTCAATCTGTAAGTGAAGAATCTTTAGGTTTAAGAAGTACTAGTTTATATTCTGAGGTAGATGTAATACCTGTAAAAACAGAATATATTAAAAATGCGGCAGGAGAGAGTCAATTGATAGATAGAGCATTTGAAAATGCTCCTCCTATGATTCCTCATAATGTAGAAGGTATGCTTCCTATTACAATCAATAACAATGCTTGTACAGGATGTCATACTCCTGGTGTTGCAGAGTCAATGAATGCAACAGCAATTCCAAAATCACATTTTACAAATTTTAGACCGGACACGTCTTTAGCAAAGAATGGAAGGATTACTAAAGAAGGTAAAGAAGTAACAAATACAAGTGATTTTAAAGTAATTGGAAAACCTTTGACTAAAGTATCAGGGACAAGATTCAACTGTTCGCAATGTCATGTTCCTCAAACAATTACAGGAACTGCACCAATTAATGAATTTCAAGTCAATTTTAGGACTCAAGGACATAATAAAAAATCTAACTTAATTGATAACATCAACGAAGGTGTTAATACTATTAAGTAATAGAAGAAAGAGAGTTTTTCTCTCTTCTTCTTCTTTTTATGATTAAGACCAACGAATGGCATCTATCCCTCCTTATTTAACTGGTGTCATTCGTTGATTTTAAACAAGGAAATATAAATGAACATATCAAGTATAGTAATCAAAACACTTCCAAAATATTTAGAAGAAGTAGTAGTAAATGTAAAAAAATTAGATATATGTGACTATCACCTACACGATAAGATTGGACGAGTTATTGTAACAATTGAAGGCAAAGGTGTATCAGAAGAGTTAAAAAAACTAAAAATAGTCCAAGCTATCCCACATGTAATTAGCGCAGATATGCAAATGGCTTATAGCGAAGATGAATTAGATAACCATATGGATGTATTAGAAAACTCTGATGCAGTTCCACATATGTTATATGATGATGATTTAAGACCAGAAGAAGTAATTTACAATGGGGACTTAAAGAAAAAAGACTTAGAAGGTTTTTCAAGACAATTTGATCAAACAAGAAAGTAATTAGTCTGTCTCTTATACACATCTGACGCTGCCGACGAAGAGGATAGT
>CAJXPH010000248.1 GCA_913057765.1 uncultured Campylobacteraceae bacterium | reverse complement strand
ATCTACACTATCCTCTTCGTCGGCAGCGTCAGATGTGTATAAGAGACAGGTTTACTTCTTAGTTTCTCTTCTAAATTATAATTTGTATAATATCCAACTGAATATTCATCTGAGATTTTATATTTTAAATTGATTTGGTATGATTCTAAATCCTCTTTTCCAGAATTTGGAGTATCTTTTGACATATAATGTCCAAGTTTCATTGAGAAATTATCATATGTTAAAGAAAAAGATGAAGAAGATTCAGTTAACTTATGATCTTGATGATTATAAATAAGCTTATTCTTCACTGAACCTAATATATAATTATAAACTATCTCATTTTCCATATTTTGAAATTTAGCATCGTCAAATTCATCATATAAAATTGACTGTTTTAATTTGTGGTTAACAATTTGTTTTAAATTCTCCCTATCATAAAAAGATTGATTAATTCCAAAAGTGATACTATCAGAACTTTTTGAGACTGGGAAAGGATCCAATTCACTACTAGAATTTGATATACTATATAAATCCCCATCTTCTTTAATTACATTTGAATGAGTATATTCTGCCTTTAAATTCGTTGTATGAATATAATTATCATAAGGTTTAATTAAATCTGAATTTAAAGATATACTTGTATTACTCTCTATATAAGTACCATCTTTTAATATGGTATCTGTATTCCCATAATTAAATTTATTTGCATTAAATTCGTGTTTTGCTATTAATTTTAAATAATCATCAAAAAAAGAGTAAGAATAAGAAATAGGTATATTTAATTCATATTGATCTGCAGTAATCCCTTCATTTCTACTATGATTTGTATATTTTAGATCACTTGAATATAATAATTTATCTAATAAAAAAGGTCTTGAATAAGTGTGTGCCTGAAGTTTTGGTAGTTCTTGCATTGTAGAGGAATTAGAATCATTTTGAGTATCAACATAATATCTAAAATATGAGCCTAAAAAATAATTAGGAGTATCAAAAACATAATTAATTTTTGATTCAATATATCTCTCTGTAGATTCACTGTACTTTTTATCCTCTAATGTTTTGTATTCAATATCATTTAAGTAATTTATTGAAACGTATAATCCATCTTTTGTATCTTCTTTATTAGTAAATAGATTATATCTTTCATAATCTACATCAATACCATAATGTCTTTGATTTCTTAAATCATTTTCAATTTGATAATCTTTTTTCTCACCAAAATAACCACCACTAACTTTTAAGACAGAATCAATACTATCTGCATATCTTACATAGGCATACATACCAGCACCTCTTTTTGCCCTAAACTGAGGTATAATTTCTATATCGTAATTAGTAGCAGGAGCGATAAATATAGGTTGAGAATATGAAGCTCCTTCACTACTCGAATATCCTATTGTAGGTATTAATAATCCTGTTCTTCTTTGTGTATTCGTTGAAAATCCTAAATAAGGAGTATATATAATAGGAATATCTTTAATATAAAGTCGAGCATTATAGGTATTAATCCATTTATCTTCAGTATTATAATCTGCACTAGACATTCTAATACTCCAATCAGGATCAACACAATCACAACTAGAGAATATAGAAGAAGCTAAAGTAATAATATCATCTTTTTTTTCTGAATCTTTAGAATTTATCCAAATAGCATCTGTCTCTTCAAAAAACATATTTGGTTTTTGATATAAGTCATCTGTATTAACATCTAAAAAGGCATATTCACTTTTAGTTTGTACATTATTATCTTTTAAAATTAGTACATCATCAAAAAGTTCAAAAGTACCTTTATTTTTATCATAGATAATTTTCTGAGCAGTTATATAATAAGATGGTGAAAAAATCACAACATTTCCCGTTGCAATCATTATATTATTTTTTGTATCTACATTACTTGCAATTACTTGAAATTTTTCTACTTGAGCTTCTAATGAGACTACTAAAATTATTGTTGCAAGGAATTTTCTAAGCATTTATAACCAACGTTCTACCAATTTTATCGTGTAAGGTTTGTTTAGCATCAGAAAAGAATCCAAAGACAAAACCTACATAAAAAAACATTTCACTTGCAAGTCTCATCGCTGATCTTATTACAGCTGTAAAAATTGAAACTCTACCAAAATGATTAAAATCAACCACTCTAATTTTAGTAATAATTTTTCCTATAGTAGCACCATAATACCACACAAAAAGGGTTTGGTAAATAAATTTAAGAAATAGAATTTGCCATACAAATGCATTCATTACAACTAATACAGATACTAAATCATTGCCACTAGCAGCTATATTTTCCCAATACATTGCTATTATAATAAAAGTAATAAGAAAATCATCAATAACAAATGCCATAGCACGTGAACGCATAGAAGCTAATTCTAAATTATCTGTATTCATATTAATCTTATAACTTCTTATTTCAATGCTTGATATGCAATATCAGTTCTGATCTTCTTACCTGCAAAATGAACTTGACCACAAAGTGCATACGCTCTATCTCTTGCTTTTTTTATAGAATCACCAAAACCTACACATAATAACACTCTACCACCTGTTGCAAATAGCTTATCATCTTCTTTTTCAACACCAGCATAAGAAATATGAGTATTATTTAATATATCTTCATCAACTATGTCATCAACAATAATTTCAGCTGGTTCAGAAGAACCATATGGATAATTTGCACTTGCCATTACAACTGCAACACCAAATTCATCTTTAATTTTAATATCTAATTTATCAAGTTGTCTTGTAGCACCTTTATAAAAAAGTTCAGAAACAGGAGTTTCTAATAAAGGCATTAAGATTTCACACTCGGGATCACCAAATCTAACATTATATTCTAAAATAATTGGCTCACCATTTACAACCATTACTCCAATAAAAAGTACACCCTCAAAAGGAGCACCCTCTTGTTTCATACCTTCAAGTGTTGGTTTAATAACTCTTTCTTCTACTTTAGCGTAAATGTCATCGTTTACAAGTGGAGTTGGAGCATATGCACCCATCCCACCCGTATTTGGTCCAGTGTCACCATTCCCTATTCTTTTATGATCTTGCGCTGCAGGTAAAACTTTATAGTTTTCACCATCACAAATGGCAAAAATTGACAATTCATATCCGTCTAAAAATTCTTCAACAACAATTGAAGTTCCAGCATCTCCAAAAGAAGTACCTGCTAACATATCAGATGCCGCTTCTTTTGCTTCTTCTTTTGATTGTGCAATAATTACACCTTTACCACCGCATAATCCATCTGCTTTTACAACAATAGGAACAGTCATAGTATCAATAAAGTTATGTGCTTCTTTTTCATTTGTAGTTTCTATAAATGCTGCTGTTGGTATATTATATTTCTTTAAAATATTTTTCATATAAACTTTTGAACCTTCAAGTTGCGCTGCAGCTTTACTTGGTCCAAATACAGTTAATCCATTTTCTTTAAAAATATCAACAACACCATCTACTAAAGGCGCTTCAGGTCCAACTATTGTTAAGTCAATAGTATTCTCTTTTGCCCAATTGGCTAAATCATTATAATCTTTAATATTAATATTAGTACCTAAATTGTCTGTTGCGCCATTACCTGGCATAAAATATAAGTTATGTTCTTCAGTTTCTTTAGATATAGCTAAGCCAATAGAGTATTCTCTACCACCACTACCAAGAATTAAAATGTTCACTAGATTTTCCTTAAAATGAGTAATAAATAAAACGACCCAAGTAGACGTTAACCATCAAATGGCCCAGTAAAGCCAACGATAGCATATAAGAATTAGGCTTTAGGAGCAGAAACACCGAAGTAAACGCTACACACGACCTAATTACGATTACACGCAAAAATATAGTATCGGACCCTCAACAATGGAAATCCCGTACTACTTAGATATCTTAATTTTATCTAATAATATTTAAATTAAACATTAAAGTATAGGCTTTGTAGCTAATTTTATACATTCTTCAATTGAAGTATTAGAAGATATTTCGAATTTTATATCATTTGGAAGATATTTAGCAGTTGTTTTTCCAATAACTACTGCTCTTAAAGTATTATTCCTGTCTCTTATACACATCTCCGAGCCCACGAGACCAGAGAGGATCTC
>CAJXPH010000247.1 GCA_913057765.1 uncultured Campylobacteraceae bacterium | reverse complement strand
CTACACTATCCTCTTCGTCGGCAGCGTCAGATGTGTATAAGAGACAGCTCTAAAAGTTTTCTTTTTCTTGTAATATCTCCACCGTAACATTTAGCTGTTACGTTTTTACCTGTTGATTTTACAGTTTCTCTTGCAATAATATTTGAACCAATGCTCGCTTGAATAGCAACTTCGAATAGTTGTCTTGGAATTAGTTCTTTTAAGGCTTTGATAAACTCTCTACCTTTAGATAAAGCTTTATTTTCTGGAACGATAATTGAAAGTGCATCAACTACATCTCCAGCAACTTTGATATCAAGTTTTTGTAAAATACCAGGTCTAAAACCAATTGGTTCATAATCAAAAGATGCATAACCTTTTGTTGTAGACTTTAATCTGTCGTAAAAGTCCATTACAATTTCATTCATAGGAATATCGTAGTCAAGTAAAACTCTAGTTCCAATATAATCCATCTTGTTTTGGATTCCTCTTTTGTCATTAAGAAGTTTTATTACATTTCCTAAAAACTCATCTGGTACTAAAATAGTAGCTTTTACATATGGCTCAAAAATTGTATCAATATAGTTTGGTTCAGGCAATTCACTTGGATTTCTAATTACTATCTTTTCACCATTATTTTTTAATACTTCATAAATAACTGTAGGTGCTGTAGCAATTAAATCTAGGTTGAATTCTCTTTCTAGTCTTTCTTTAATTACTTCCATGTGAAGCATACCTAAGAAACCTGCTCTAAAACCACTTCCTAAAGCAGCAGAACTCTCTGGTTCATAAGAGATTGAACTATCGTTTAATCTTAGTTTATCTAAGGCATCTCTTAAGTCTTCAAATTTGTCTGTATCAATTGGATAGATTCCTGCAAATACAAAAGGTTTTGCTGGTTCAAATCCATCAATAGGTTCAGCTGTTCTATTTTTTGCATCAGTAATAGTATCACCAACAGCGATAATATCTACAGTTTTAATTCCCAATACTACAATACCGATTTCACCTGTAGTAATTTCATTTGTAACTTGCTTTTTTAAAGGGTGAGGGTACATTAATGATAATACTTGTTGTTCATGTTCTGTATTCATCATACGTACAACTTGACCTTTTTTTATACTTCCTTCGTATACTCGTACTAAGGCTAAAGCTCCAAGGTAATTATCAAACCATGAATCATAAATTAGAGCTTTTGTAGGAGCATTTGTATCTCCTACTGGAGCAGGAACTCTATCTACAATAGAATCAATTAAATCTCTTACTCCCAGACCAGTTTTTGCAGAAATTAGATTATTCTCTGTACAGTCAATTCCAATAGCATCTTCAACTTCTTCTAATACTCTATCTGGATCAGCTGAAGGTAAATCTATTTTATTTACAACTGGAAGTAGTTCTAAATCATTATCCATTGCAATATATACATTTGCAATTGTTTGTGCTTCTACACCTTGAGTTGAATCTACAATCAATAGTGCCCCATCCGATGATGCTAAAGAACGAGATACTTCATAAGAGAAATCAACATGACCAGGAGTGTCAATAAGATTTAAAACATAGTTTTGACCATCTTTTACATAGTCAAGTCGTACACTCTGTGCTTTAATAGTAATACCACGCTCTTTTTCAATATCCATTGTATCCATAACTTGTGCAGACATATCTCTATCTGCTACTGAACCACATTCTTGAATAATTCTATCTGCTAGTGTAGATTTTCCATGGTCAATATGGGCAATAATTGAAAAGTTTCTGATATTTTTTTGCAAGGTATAATCCTAATGTAATATATTTTATCGCGATTATATCTAAAAAAAAGTAAGTTTGTAGTTAAGTGGAATTTTATATAAGAATTTAAAAAAGATAGATTTTAGGCAAGATGCCTAAAATCTATAAAAGAAAAGAAGATTATTTAGAAATAGAACCTTCTACTCTTCTGTTCATTGCTTTACCTTCAGCAGTTTCATTTGATGCTTTAGGGTTTAATTCACCGTATCCAACAGAGTTTAATCTTGAAGAATCAACATTTAATGCTTCTAAAGCTTTAACTGTAGATGAAGCTCTTCTTTCAGATAACTTTTGGTTATATGCGTCTGAACCATCTGCATCTGTGTGTGCTTCAATTTTAGCTTTAACTGATGGGAATGCTTTCATAAAGTCAGCAAACTTTTTGATTTTTGAAGAGTAAGAATTGTTAATTACTGCAGAGTTAGTATCAAAGTTAATGTTTAAGTTAACTTTTAAAGAACAACCAACTTCATCAACAATGTCACCTTTTGGAGTAGATGGACATTGGTCTAATCTATCAACAACACCGTCACCATCTGTATCAATTTCACAA
The DNA here is from genome assembly GCA_913057765.1 of uncultured Campylobacteraceae bacterium. Taxonomy (GTDB): domain Bacteria; phylum Campylobacterota; class Campylobacteria; order Campylobacterales; family Arcobacteraceae; genus Halarcobacter. The sequence continues at coordinate 1,768 of CAJXPH010000247.1, read as the reverse complement.
CCATCGTTATTAACGATTGCACCAGCTGGTGAATTTGGACATTTATCGTCAGCATCATAAACACCATCGTTATCAGAATCCATTGGTTTTGCTTTTTCTTTCATTGGCATTGGAGCAGGAGCTGCTTTTTTACCAAATGGAATTGCTAAACCAACTGTATATAATAAGTTATTATCACCATGATCAACTTCAATTAAATGTCTAACGTCAGCTTTTAAAGCTACTGCTTCAGAAATTTTATACTTGATACCAACACCGTAGTTACCAAATAGTCCATCTTCATTATCAAATTGTTCGTTGTCAAAAAGTTCAACACCAGCACCAATTAATGCATATAAAGAAGTTGAGTCAGATAAACCATACTCTTTTACTAGGTTTGCGAATATTCTAGTAACTCCAGTATTTTCATTTGTACCATTTTTTGTGTAATCTACATCTTCTAAGCTTCTTAAGAAACCTAACTCTACTTGATCAAACATAGAATCATCTAAATTAAAACCTAAACTTAAACCAGCATCTGCGTAATTTCTTTCTAAGTCTAAGTTACCTTCAGTATAAACTCCACCAATCATTGGTGTAATTTCATATTTATATTCACTGTTTGCAGCGAACATCATTGAAGCACATAGTGCAGTTGATAATAATATCTTTTTCATAATTTTCCCTTGTGTTTGTTATTTTGCAATATTGTATCTAAAAATAAATTAAATCTTTATTTATTATAAAAATGCTATATAAAAATTGAATTTACTGACTCGTTATTAGTGATTCTTCTAATAGTCTCACCAATAATTCTAGAACCTGTTAAAATAGTAATTTTCTCACTCTTCCCATGCACAGGAATTGTATCTGAAATAATTAACTCGTCTAATGTTCCTTCATTTAGTCTATCAAATGCAGGACCACTTAATACCCCATGTGTACAGCATGCCATTACTGATGTAGCACCTCTTTTTTTAAGGGCTTCAGCAGCTTTAACTAATGTACCAGCAGTATCAACCATATCATCAACTAAGATTACATCTTTACCTTCTACGTCACCTATGATATTCATAACTTCAGCAACATTAGCTTTTTCTCTTCTTTTATCAACAATTACTAAATCGTAACCTAATTTATCTGCATAGCTTCTTGCTCTTGCTACCCCACCAATATCTGGACTTGCAATGATTGGGTTTTTAAGATTTTTTGATTTTAAATAATCAAGAAACATAACAGAACCATATAAGTTATCAACAGGAATGTTGAAGAATCCTTGAATTTGTGCAGCGTGTAAATCAATAGTAATCATTCTATCAATTCCAGCAGCTTCAAGCATATCAGCAACTAATTTTGCAGTAATTGGAACTCTAGGAGCTGCTTTTCTATCTTGTCTTGCATATCCATAATATGGAATAACAGCAGAAACAGATTTAGCACTTGATCTTTTTAGTGCATCTACCATAATAAGTAGCTCCATTAAATGATCATTTGTTGGGGCACATGTAGGTTGAACAATAAATACATCTTGTCCTCTTACACTCTCTTTAATTTGAACAGAGATTTCGCCGTCACTAAATTTATTGATTGTAGCAATACCTACTTCAATATTTAAATAGTCTCCAACTTTTTTAGCAAATTCAGGGTTTGCGGTACCGCTAAAAAGCTTAAATTTTGACATTAGATTTTCCTTGTGTGATTGTTTGTGTTAAAGCGATTTTATCTAAAAAGTACTTAATAGCTGTCTCTTATACACATCTCCGAGCCCACGAGACCAGAGAGGATCTCG
>CAJXPH010000246.1 GCA_913057765.1 uncultured Campylobacteraceae bacterium | reverse complement strand
ATCTACACTATCCTCTTCGTCGGCAGCGTCAGATGTGTATAAGAGACAGCCATAATTATATGCCAATTGTAATGACATATATGGACCATCTATATCCCAATCAAAATTAACAAAGCCATATTTTACAACTTGATCAATTATAAAAATAATAATAAATATTAGAAAACTAAATTTTAATGTTTTTTTCATAAAACTTTTTTGATAAACCTTACAAGTTTTTCCATAGATTCTTCTACATCTTTCTTATTTTTACCTTCTAATAAAAGTCTGATTTTATTTTCTGTTCCAGAATATCTAATTAGATCTCTAATACCTTTTTCTCTAATAGGTTTTAAAATATCTTCTAATCCATCAATTTTATCTAAAGGTGGTTTCTCTGTTACTTTTAGGTTTGTAAGAATTTGAGGATATAATTCAAATGGATTTAAAACTTCACTTGCTTTTTTCCCACTTCTTAATATAAGGGCAAGTACTTGTAATGCAGAAGCTAAACCATCTCCTGTTTTTGCAACATCTGAAAATATAATATGTCCACTTTGTTCCCCACCAAAATTTATACCATTATTTTTCATTTGTTCTAATACGTGTTTATCACCAACATCTGAACGTAATAAGTCCAACTTACTAGAAACTAGGTAATCCTCCAGAGCCTTATTACTCATAACTGTTGAAACACAAGCTTGACCTTTTAAAGTACCCTCTTCATTTAAAAAAGTACAAAGAGCCCCTATAAGTTTGTCTCCATCAACTACATCACCTTTTTCATCAATAACAACTAATCTATCAGCATCACCATCTAGTGCAATACCAACGTCAGCTCTATATTCCCTTACAATTTTACCAACATGATGAGGATGGAGTGCACCACAATCTTCATTAATATTATAACCGTCTGGTTTGTCATTTATAGTTATTACTTCTGCGCCTAATTCATTTAAAATTGTAGGACCTACTTTATATGCAGCTCCATTAGCACAGTCAAGTACAATTCTCATACCATATAATGATAAGTCTTTTGGAAATGAACTTTTAATTGAAACAATATATCTTCCAATAACATCATCAATTCTTTTTGCAGAACCAATATTTTTACCAGTAACTTGCTCATTTATTAATAAATCATTATTTCGAAAAATTCTTTCAATTTCAGATTCACAGCCTGTTCCTAATTTATCACCATGATTATCAAAAAATTTAATCCCATTATCTTCATATGGATTATGTGAAGCAGAAATCATAATACCGGCATCACATCTCATCGATTCAGTTAAATATGCAATTGCTGGAGTTGGCATTGGTCCAATTTGAATAACATCGTATCCAACTGAAGTTAAACCACTTACAAGTGCATTTTCTATCATATAACCACTTCTTCTAGTATCTTTTCCAACAAGAATTCTTTTTGTTGTTGAGTGTTTTCTAAAATATATACCTGCTGCTTTTGCCAATTTCAAGACCGTAATCGCATCTAAAAACTCACCTGCTAATCCTCGAACCCCATCTGTACCAAATAGTTTCATTAATTCATCCTAAAATTAAACTTATTTTAAACTTACTTTAAAGTTAATTGGCTAATATTCTACCCTTAAAAAATTTACAAAGAGGTTAAATAATTATGGCAAATCATAAATCTGCTGCAAAGAGAGCAAGACAAACAATAGTAAAAACTGAGAGAAACAGATTTTACAAAACAAGAATCAAAAATGTAACTAAAGAAGTAGTAACTGCAATTGAAACTGCTGACAAAGAAAAAGCAACTGCAGCAATTAAAACTGCTAACAAATACTTACACCATTGTGTTAGTAAAGGTATCCTTAAAAAAGCTACTGCAGCTAGAAAAGTTTCTAGATTACAAATAAAAGTGAATGCTATATAATTATAAATTAAATATTCTTATATTTAGTCTATAATATATAACAAATACATACAAATATGCAACAAAATAAACTACAACCATTTATAGACAGATATAATGAGATTAACGAACTGTTAATCTCTCCTGATATAACAAGCGATATTAAAAGAATGACTACTCTTTCTAAAGAACAATCTTCTATCGAACCAATAGTTACCTTAGCAAAAGAATATCTTCAAAATACTGAAGATATTGAAGAAAATAAAACTATACTTGATGATGAGGATTTAGGTGAACTTGCAAAAGAAGAGCTTAAAGAACTTGAGAAACGTCAACCTGAAATTGAAGAAGAAATCAAACTACTTATGCTTCCAACAGATCCTAATGATGATAAAAATATTTATTTAGAATTAAGAGCTGGAGCTGGTGGAGATGAAGCTGCAATCTTTGTTGGTGACCTTTTCAAAGGGTACCTTAGATATGCAGAAAATAATGGTTGGAAAATTGAAATCATGAATCAGAGTGAGAGTGAATCTGGTGGTTTCAAAGAAATTGTAGCACTATTTAAAGGTGACCATGTTTATTCAAAATTAAAATTTGAAAGTGGTACCCATAGAGTACAAAGAGTTCCAGCTACTGAATCACAAGGAAGAGTTCATACTTCAGCTATTACAGTTGCTGTTATTCCAGAAGTTGACGATATTGAAATTGAAATCAATGCAACTGATTTAAAAATTGATGTTATGAGAGCAAGTGGTAATGGTGGACAATCTGTAAATACTACGGATTCAGCTGTTAGAATCACTCATATCCCATCAGGTCTAGTTGTAACAAATCAAGATCAAAAATCTCAACATAAGAATAAAGATAGAGCTATGAAAGTTTTAAAAGCTAGACTTTATGATTTAGAGAACCAAGAAAAAATGGCTAAAGAAGGTGCTGACAGAAAAGAACAAGTTGGTACTGGAGATAGAAGTGGAAGAATTAGAACTTATAATTATTCACAAAATAGAGTTTCTGATCACAGAATCAATTTAACACTTTATAGGCTTGATTATATAATGAATGATGGATTATTTGACGAAGTAATCGATCCATTAATTGCTGATCACCAAGCAAAACTTATTGAGGCAAATGGGTTATAATCCCATTTCCTTTTTTTTAAACTCCTAACTACAAATTATTATTAACAACTAATTAAGATGCTTTGTCTTATCATTAGTGAACTTCAAAAAGGAGTTTAAGATGAATAGATACTTTATAATTTGTCTTTTATTTTTTTCATTTACCTTTGCAGACAATGCAAAACAGTTAACTCTTGCCTGCGATTCATATGAAGATATAATTAATACAAAAAATATAGAACAGAATATGAGAGATGGTATAATTCCTAAAGATTGTCTACTTTTAACATCAAATGCAAAAATTACTATCATTGATGATAAATTAGAAGATTCTAGAATTGTTAAAATTTTAGTAATAGATATAAATTCATATATGTATTCATTAAAAGAAGATATAATTGTTACAAATGAAAATAAGATATAAAATAAATGATTGAGATAAATACAGCATATACACATTATAAAAATAAAGAAGTTTATATTGTAAAAGGTTTTTGTAAAATACAAGAAAACGATATTTGGGTTAATGCAGTGTTATATAAACCTAATGATTGTGAAGAACTCTTCGTAAGAACACTTAAAGAATTTGAAAAAAAATTTACTCTAAATTAAAATTTAATAGTCTATTAAATTATACCTAAATTCCTTTATGCTACTATTTTATCTTAATATAAGAAAGGTAGAAATAGATGAAGTATAATCTTCCAAGCATTTTACTAAATCCTAATAAATTTGATTATTCTTTAGATGATTTAGAAATTACATATCTACAAGATGCTAAAAAAGATTTACTAAAGAAATATTATAGCTTAGTATCTAAATCTATATGGAAGGCAATTTTAAGCAATATTAGAAGAAGAATAGAATTTTATGGGACAAATGATTTTATTGATAATTTAGAAGATAGTGAAAAAAATATCTATTTTAGAAATAGCCATACATTAACAGAAAAATTATCTCTTCTAAATAATCTTACCATTATAAAAAATTGTTTAAAACTAAATATAATAAGTGGGAAAACTTATACTATTTTAAATTTCTTTTATTGGTTTCATAAAAATGATTCTAATGAACCATTTTTGTTTGAAGATATTACTTCTATTACTGTCTCTTATACACATCTGACGCTGCCGACGAAGAGGATAGTGTAGAT
>CAJXPH010000245.1 GCA_913057765.1 uncultured Campylobacteraceae bacterium | reverse complement strand
GATCCTCTCTGGTCTCGTGGGCTCGGAGATGTGTATAAGAGACAGGAATAGAGTTGATTGAAGAATTTTCTAAACACTATGATATTGATATGTTGATAAAAATTATTCCAAAATTTAAAAGTAAAGGTTTAATTTCAAATATTGAAGAATATTGTGATTTAATTCTAAATAGAAATATTAAAAAAAAATCATCTGATAGTTTTAAATCTTCAGTTATTAGATATGTACATAAACAAAATATAGAAGAAAATAAAATAAAACATTTAAAAGAGAATACTTTTGAAAAAAAGAAAGTTAGTTAAATTTTAATAGAAGGAAGAAGATGAGAAAAAAAATATTTGTTTCTGCAGTAGCTAGTTTAGTGATTATTGGAAGTTTACAAGCAACTTCATTAGATGAAATCACAGTTACGACTGCTACAAAATCTAAAAAGTCGATTGATGGAGTAACTGCATCAGTTATAGTTATAACAAAAGAAGATATAGAAAAAATTGGTGCCTCTACATTAGATGGAATTTTAGAAAAAATTCCATCAATAAATGCTCAGTATGCTAGATTCCCACACCCAAGTTCAAAATCAAAAGCTACAATATCATTAAGAGGTGTTGGTGCAAATGGAACACTAATGTTAATTGATGGAAAAAGACTTTCAGGAGAGACTGAGGGGCCTTATGAAATGACTAGAATCACAGCTTCAATGATTGATAGAATTGAAATTGTTAAAGGCTCTATGTCTACTCTTTATGGTTCAGATGCTATTGGTGGTGTTATTAATATAATTACAAAAAAAATTAATCAGAATAGTACAACAATAGATATGAAATATGGTGCAAACAAAAATAATGATGCACAAGATAAGAATATAAATTTTAATACTATGGGTAAACGTGATAGTTTTAGATATAAAATATATGGATCTATATCTGATACCTCTCCTTATGAAATCTCTAAATCATACACTCAATCAGCAACAAATCCTAATTCTGGGGCAGTAATTGGAACTGATCCACAAAATGCTGTTTCTGGAAAGAAAAATGTTACATATAGAGATGAATCAACAGTTAAAACAATTGGTACAAGACTAGAAAAAGATTTAACAGATGATTTAATTGGTGGTATTGATATAAATTATTTCACAGAGAAAAGAGAAGGTCAATATATTGGAAATGCAAAATATGTAAATGGTGGCCCAGTATTAGTTAAAAACACTCCTATAAACTCTAAAGATAAAAATAGAAGATTAAACTTATCTGTTGATTTTGATTATATGATTAATGATGATTTATCAATTGATACAAAACTTTATAGATCGTATTATAAAAAAAGAAATTATACCGACCCAATAAATTTCACTGGTCCAACTAATACAAAGTTTAGTGCAAATGTTACTATAGATACTATTGAGTCAAATATTAAGTATGCCTTGAATGATTCAAACTTTATTGTTTCAGGTTTTGAGTATAGAAAAGAAAAAAGAGAATCAAGTGCTATTAATTCAGATCCATCTTCAAGTGAATTTATTACAAAGGTAGTTAAATATAAATCACTTTTTGTACAAGATGAGATTGAGATTAGTGATACTTTAAATGCTACAATTGGTGCGAGATATGATAATATTTCAAATGCTAAAAATAAAGCTACTCTCCAAGCAGGTATAGTAAAGAAACTCTCAGAAAATACAAATCTGAGATTTAACTATGCACAAGGATATAGAGCACCTGATATTGCTGAGTTATATGTTGTTTCTCCTTCATATAAAGATGGAAAAAGATTTGGTTCTGAAGTGATATTTGGACCAAAAACGACTGCATATGATCTAAAGCCAGAACAATCTCAATCTTTTGAAGTTTCATTGTCAAATAGATTTAATTCTTTATCTTCGGAAGTAACATTATTTGATAATAAAATAAAAGATAAAATTGAATTAGTTTCTTATGGTGCAGGCGGTGCTAAATATTACACTTCTGAGAATTTAGAAAATGTAGATATAAAAGGTGCTGAATTAGCTTTTGGTTACGACTTTAACGATAGTTTTGATTTAGGTTTTAATTTAACATATTTAAAAACAGAAGATGAAACTACAGGAAAAGAATTGATATTTACTCCTGATATTTCTGCTTCATTAAATGCAAATTATAAATTTTCACCTAACCTATCTACAAACTTAATGCTAAGATATATTGGTGAGCAATATACAGATACTCTAAATACTGAAGAAACTGATGATTATACTTTAGTTGATATAGGTGCAAAATATAAAATAAATAAAAATATAGAAATATATGGTGGTATAGATAATCTATTTGATAAAGAAGTTGATGAAGTTTTAGGAACTAACGTTGGAACTTTTTTCTATACAGGTATCAGAACTACATTTTAAATAATAACAGCAGAATTTTTCTGCTGTTATATTATCGAAGATTTCTTTTTTACTTTAGAAATCTTTTATTAAAACTATATACAATTGGAATATAAAATAAATTTATTATTGTTGCCCAAAGAAGTCCAAATCCAATTGATATTGCAAGTGGTTGCATTAGTAAACTTTCCCCTGAAGCAAAAAAGATTAATGTTGTTAACCCTAATATTGTAGTAATTGAAGTTAATAAAATAGGCTTTAATCTAATACTAGCTGTTTCTAAAAGTTCATTTTTATTATTCGCATTTTTTATAAACCTTAACATAATAAGTGTGTCATTGATAACTATACCAATTAATCCTATAAAGCCTAATAATGAAGAAAAGGTAATATTTATTTGCATAAGTTTATGCCCTATTAATACTCCTAAAATAGATAAAGGGATAACACTTAATGCAAATAATGAAAGTCTAAATGATGAGAATAAAGTTGTTAAAACTATAAGTATCCCGAAAAGTGCAAAAAGAAAAGATAGTAATATGTCTTTTTTTATTTGATTATTTGTTTTTTCTTCACCTTTTATGATTATTTTTATACCCTTTTCTCTTAGTTCCTTTAATGTAGGTTCTAACTTAACAAAGAATTTTCTTGATGTTAATTTTCTTTTTTTAATACTTGCACTTATTGTGAAAATCTTTTCTGAGCTTTCTTTTTTGATATTCTTAATACTTTTAATAAAACCTAGTTTTGCTACTTCTTTTAGTCTAGTTATTTGGACTGTATTAGGAATAGATAAAGGTAGATTTTCTAGTGTGCTTATTCCATCTTTATTTGCAAACTCTATGTTTAACTGAATTAAGTTTGAATCTTTATCTACAATCTTCGAAAGCTCTTTTATTGATACATAGTTTCTAAGTTTATTTATAATATTAGTTTGAGTAAATCCTAAGTTCTTTCCATAAGAATTTATATCTAAATTGATTTTCAATTCATCGAATTCCATATCATCTTGAATATTATATACGTTAGCTATTTTACTCATCTGTACTTTTAAAGTATCAATTGCATCTTTTATTTTTTTATCATTTTTATGTGAAATAGATATTTCAATATCATTTTTAACAACACCAGTTTGAGGTATTTCAATTTTAAAATCTTGGAATTGATTAGTTAACTTATGTATTTTAAGTAATTCTTCTACTTTTGTTTTTATTTCTTTTGCAGATATCTTTCTAGTACGGTCTTTTTTATCGTCTTTAAAAGGTATAAATATGGGGTTGATATGTTTATTAAAAAAATCACTTGCAATTCTTTGTTTTAAATTTAAAGTAATTGTAAATAGATTTTCAGCTTTATCATGTTTTGAACGTCCATCACTATTCATTCCAATAATAGTTGATATTGAATCTATATTTTCTTTACTTAGATTATTGATCAAAATATCTTCAAGTATTTTAGTCTCTTTTAATGTGTATTCTAAAGAACTATGATTTACTTTTCCTGTTATGTTTATACTCATTGCATCAAATTCTGGGAAAAGTTGAAATCTACTAGATTTTACTAGATAATAGGTACTCCCTAATGTAAAGGCTATTAGAATAATTGAACTAAGATATCTTTTTTTAATGAAATGATTTAAAGATAATTTATAATAAGTAGTAAGTTTTTTCCAAATCTTTTCTTTATAGTTTATATTTTTTGTCTCTAAAAACTTAGAAGATAAATGCTGTCTCTTATACACATCTGACGCTGCCGACGAAGAGGATAGTGTAGA
>CAJXPH010000244.1 GCA_913057765.1 uncultured Campylobacteraceae bacterium | reverse complement strand
CGGCATACGAGATCGTCTCTGGTCTCGTGGGCTCGGAGATGTGTATAAGAGACAGCACCTAATACATAAGCTAAGAATCCTAAAAGTGCAAGGCCTATAAAAGTCCAAAGAACGGGAAAATTTGTAGGTTCGAATCCAACAAAAGTAAATAAATAACCAGTTAAAATATCAACCTTCTCATAAATCCAAAGGACAATAATAGTAATTGCTGCAATTGGTGCTAACCAAAAAAGACCTTTTAAAATAACTGTTACAATATGGTCTTTGCCATACCCTAAATACTCTTTAATTTTTGATAACATTATAAAACCTTGTTTTTGATGGAATATTATATCAGATTAATAATTTTTTTTATAATAAGTAAGATAAAAATAAGACGTCACATAAAATATACTTTTACATAAAAAAAGAGCAAAAGATAAAATCTCCGCTCTTTTTTCTACTATGAAGGACGTTCTAATTAGTAGGTGAAGAAATTTTAACTTACTACTATAGCAAAACCATAGCATTAAAAAAAATTTACCAATTTTTAATACATTTTTTAATACAATATCCAAATTATTAGGAGCAATTCTTGTACTCTAAAGAGCTAAATACAATCAAAAAATCTAACCGTTTAAGAACAAGAAGAATCTATGATGAAAACTTAATAGATTTAGCATCAAATGATTATCTTGGATTATCTGGAAATAAAGAACTTTTTGAAAATGCTTACAAACGTGTTTCTAAAGAAAAATATACTTCTCCTAAAGCATCTATCCTTGTAAATGGTTATAGTCAAATTCATAAAGATTTTGAAGATGCATTAAAAATTGCAAATAAATTTGAAGATGCCATTGTTGTAGGAAGTGGATTTTTAGCAAATATATCTATGATTGAAGCCCTTGTTAGAAAAGGAGATGTACTTTTCATAGATGAAGAATATCATGCAAGTGGAATGTTAGCAACAAAACTATTAAATAAAAACCAAATTGTAATATTTAATCACAACGATTATATAGATTTAAAACAAAAATTTAATGCTTCCGAAAACAAAGGAAGAAAACTTATTGCCATAGAAGGTGTTTATTCTATGGAAGGTGATATCGCACCAAAAGGGATTTTTGATTTTGCAGATGAGAAAAATGCAATACTAATAGTAGATGAAGCACATTCTTCTGGTGTTATTGGAGAAAACTTACTTGGTATTTTTGACTATTATAATATTACTCCAAAAGAAAATCATATTAAAATGGGAACGCTTGGCAAAGCTTACGGAAGTTATGGTGCATATATTTTAGCAAGTGCTCATATTATTGAGTTTTTATTAAATCGTGCTAAAGCAATTATCTATACAACAGCACCTTCTTTGTTTGATATTGCCTTAGGTTTAGAATCTTTAAAATATATTTTAGAGAATACTCTGGAATTAAAAGGTAAAATTGCATCAAATTTACAAATTATAAATGATAATTTAGGTATAAAGGCGGATAGTTTAATTATTCCTATAGATATCTCAAATAATCAAAAAGTTTTAGAGATTCAAGAAGTATTAAAAGAAAAAGGATACTTAGTAGGTGCAATTAGACAACCAACTGTAAAAAGTGCTATTATTAGGTTAATAGCAAAGATTGATATTAAAAGTGAAGACTTAATAGACGTATGTAAAATATTAAAGGAATTAAAATGAAAAAGTTTTTACTATTAACATTTTTTTCTATATTTTCATTTGCAAATGAAAATTATATAAATATGAAAAATTGTGAAACAATAAAACTCTCACAATATACAGTTTTAGTTTCATGTCATAAAATTGATTATCTAATAGAATATAGAAAAGTTGATGATGAAGAAAAAGATACTGTAAAAAAAATTACAGCTATAACGTTAAAAGATCAAAGAATTATAAAAAGTGTAGGCAAATAAAATGGTTTTAAAAAATTTAATCAAAGGGAATGAAGATTTTAAAAAATATAATTTCCCAAGAATTGAAGCAGAGTTAAAAGAATTAGTAGAATTTGGACAACACCCAGAAGTTATGTTTATTGGTTGTTCAGATAGTAGAGTAACCCCGGATCTAATGTTAAATACAAGACCTGGAGATATGTTTATTTTAAGAAATGTTGGTAACTTTATACCACCTTTTAAACATGATGAAGATTTTCATGGAAGTGCAGCTGCCATAGAGTTTGCAATTGCTGTTTTAAAAGTAAAACATATTATTATCTGTGGACATTCACATTGTGGAGCATGCAAAAGTCTATATGAAGAGATCCCAGATAACGATTCTTTTATTCATATAAAAACTTGGTTAAACCTTGGTATGAAAGCAAAAGAAAGAACACTTAAAAATAAAAAGTTTACAACCGAAGAAGAAATGTATAGAGCAACAGAAAGAAACTCTATTAGACATCAATTAGACAATTTATTAACTTACCCAGATATTGTTAAGCTTTTAAAAACTGGTGAGCTTCAAATTCATGGATGGTATTATGATATAGAAACAGGGAATATTGATTTTTATGATAAAGAGAATGATAATTTCAAACCTTTAAATGAGATGATTGTATGAGTAACAAAGTAGAAGTTAGGAAAATGCCTAAAAAAACTATTATCCTACTTTCCATAATAGCTTTAATATCTTTAGTTGGTTTTATATTTATAACTACAACAAAAAATCTAAAAATGGAAGAAGTTTTAGCAACATTAGGACATAAAAACATTTCTGATATTAAAGTTATAAATAAACTAAATGTTGAAGATAAAGAAACAAGAGTAAAAAGTACAGTTTATAAAACAGCATTTAAAGACCTTGATTTAGATAAAGACTGTGTTGGATTTATTCATAGAAGTAATAAAGGTAAATACAGTAAAGATATTGACTGTAAATAAAAAATAAAAATAAGAAGAATAAATGAGTATTATAGAAAAATTAAAAAATAATGAGAGACTTGAGTATGAAGATGCTATCAAACTATATGATTTGGATCTTTTTACACTAGCTTCATATGCAAATAATATTAGAGAAAAGAAACATGGTAAAAAAACCTATTTTAATATAAATAGACATATTAATCCTACAAATATTTGTAAAGATGTTTGCCAATTTTGTGCCTATAGTGCAAGTAGGAAAAATCCTAAACCATATACGTTAAAACATGAAGAAATTTTAGAGATTGTTGAAAATTCTTCAAAAAATGATATTAAAGAAGTACATATAGTATCAGCTCATAATCCAGAAACTGGATTAGAATGGTACTTAGATGTATTTAGAAAAATAAAAGAGAAATACCCTCATATTCATGTAAAAGCATTAACAGCAGCAGAAATTCATTTTTTAGCTGAAGAATATAATCTTACATATGAAGATATTATCTCAAAGATGATTGAAAGTGGTGTTGATTCAATGCCTGGTGGGGGAGCTGAAATTTTTGATGAAGGTGTTAGAAAAAGAATTTGTGGAGGAAAAGTTACTTCACAACAATGGCTTGACATTCATAAACTTTGGCATAAAGAAGGAAAGAAAAGTAATGCCACAATGCTTTTTGGACACGTAGAAACAAGAGACCATAGAATAGACCATATGTTAAGACTAAGAGACTTACAAGATGAGACAAATGGTTTTAATGCATTTATACCACTTGTATATCAAAAAGAAAATAACTTTCTAAAAGTAAAAGATTTTTTAACAGGGCAAGAGATTTTAAAAACTTTAGCAATTTCTAGAATCTTACTTGATAATATTCCACATATAAAAGCTTATTGGGTTACATCAACTGTTAAATTAGCACTTCTTGCACAAGAATTTGGGGCAAATGACTTAGATGGAACTATTGAAAAAGAATCAATTCAAAGTGCTGCAGGAGCGGCAAGTGCTCAAGGTATAGCTTTAGAAAACTTCGTAGATCTAATTAAAAATTCTGGATTTAATCCTGTAGAAAGAGATTCAGTTTATAATGAAATAAAAGCTTGGTAAACTTTTTTTAAATAAGAAATGAAATATTAGAAATAATCACTAATATTTCATTAAACAATCACTTCATAAAGATTTGATATAATTATCTCCAATTAAATAAAATGCCTTTAAAGGTAAAAATAATAAAATAAAACTATTTAAAAGGATGATAAAATCAATAACAGTGTTAATACTGTCTCTTATACACATCTCCGAGCCCACGAGACCAGAGAGGATCTCGT
>CAJXPH010000243.1 GCA_913057765.1 uncultured Campylobacteraceae bacterium | reverse complement strand
CTTCGTCGGCAGCGTCAGATGTGTATAAGAGACAGATACTAACTATGTTAAATTTTATGATAAATTAACAGAAGAATACAGCTGAAAGAAAGGTCAAAAGCCTTACGACTTTTTTGACTTTCCATCAAATCTTTAAAAGCTAGTCCTTTTGGACTGGCTTTTTTTATATCTTTTTTTTAACAACTAAATATTACACAAGATAGCTTTTATCTTAATCTTAATATCTAACATATTAAAATCATAAATATTCGTTTTCCCTTTTATATTCATAATATTCTTATCATAAATATAATTCATATCTATATTTTGTTTAATTTTTTCTTCTAAAATTGTAAAGCTAATTGTTCCTGTTCTAGGGTCTGGTCTAACTCTAGGGTTAGATGTGATATTAGTTATTTCCAAAGTAATAGGTTTTGATATTGAATTTATTTTAATCATTGAACCAACAAAAATTTCTTTAAAGTTGATACCTTCTTTTCTAATTGGTATAAAACTTACTTTTTCAAAACTACCTATTTTACTATTTATATTCTCCCAATTCACTATAACTTGACCATCTTGAGATAAGATACAACCATCTTTAGGTTTAACATCTCCAGAGAATAATAAAGAACTAACTATCATTAACAGAATAAATATTTTTTTCATTTTCTCATCTCTTCTTTACATTTTAAAATAGCGGCGGTATTATCACTATAAACTTCGACAATAAATTTATAATTTTCTTCACCTAAAAACTTTATACATTCATCTTCAGTTATTATTTTTTCACTTGTGTTAAATTCTTTTGGAAGATTGACTTTTTTTATATCAAAACTTTCAGATGCATTTCCTGCAATTAGAAATAAAGAAGATGTAAGGGCAACTAGATACGTAAGTTTTTTCATTTTAATTCCTAGTGTTATAATTTCTAGGAATTATACTATTATAGATTTTTTAATTCATTGTATTAAATCAATATTTTTAATTTTCTTTCTTTTTACCTAAAGCTTTTACATAAATAGATAAGGCTTTTATCTCTTCGTCAGTAAGGGTACTAGTCTGTGCAGTCATAGTAGGACCTTGTCTATAATCACTTTTCGTACCCGCTCGATATTTAGTTAAAGCTTCTAAAATATATGAAGAGCTTAATGTATTTGGGGCTTCAGAAACGCCATAACCTCTTTTCTCCATATTAATACCATGACAAGAACTACAAATATTATCAATTATTTCTTGGGGTTCTCTTGCAAAAAGAGATGTACCAAGTATTAAAAAAAATAAAATAAACTTTTTCATATCAAACTCCTACATTTTATATAAAACGATAGCAGTAAAAAACTTTCTTGATAATTAATTTTATAATTAATTTTTTTGTAAAAGAATAATGGCTATCTTATTAACATCCACACGACCTATTTTTTCTTACTTTTTATAGAATTCTTTTATTAAACTAAGTGTTTCCAAATCTTTTGCACTTCCTCTCTCTTCCAAATGCTTTGTAACTCTTTCATATCTTTCTTTATTAAAATGTTGTCCTAATCCAAACTTTGCACTAATAGTAGTTGGAACTAATTTATATATACATACAGCATTAATTGCTTTTTTGTACATTTCATGGTTTAGAGGTATATAATTACCCTCTTTTTGTAGTTTTCTCATTAAGGACTCTAAAGTATTTGCTTTTTCTTCATAATCTTCTACAAACACTATGTGTCCATCTAATATTACCGATTTAAATAAATGTGTAGCAGGACAAGCGTTTCCAGTATCTGTACTAAAATAAGAAGGTAATAAAGAATAATCTTCAACAACTGAAAAACTTGCATTGGAATTATTTCTCATAATTTCAATTTTTTTTCCTTTTTTTGCACCATGAAAATAGATTTCTCCTTCAACATATACAAAGTTTATTGGCAAAGAATATGGCTTGTCATTTAAACAAAGAGCTAAGGTTCCATACTCTGCCTTATCTATTACTTCATTTATCATTTTTTCATCTGTTATTTCAAAAGCTTTTCTCATCTTAATTATTCTCACTCCAGTCAAATTGCATTTGTTTTGCTGTTTTTTGGGCAAGGGCATAACCTTGTATTTTAGAAACTAAATGTAGGCTCATATCAATACCAGCAGAGATTCCAGCAGAAGTAACAATATCTCCTTCATCAACCCATCTTACATTATCTACTACATTTAGAGTTGGATAATCAGATTTCAAATCTTTAATATCTTCCCAATGCGTTGTTACTCTCTGTGTTGTTATTACTTTTGCTTGGGCTAAAAGAAATGCTCCCGTGCAAACAGAAGCTATTAGTTTTACGCTCTTTGATTGTTCTTTAATCCAATTTATTACATTTATTTTTTTTACTTCATTAGTATGTACTCCACCAACTACAATTAAAATATCTAGTGAAGGATGATTTTCAAAAGTAAAATGTGAATTTACCATATACCCTCCTCTTGCACTAATAATTGTTTTATTCTCACTAATTAAAAAAGTATTGAATTTTTTATCATCATCTAAAAATCTTGAAGCAACTGAAAATACTTCAAATGGTCCGGAAAAATCTAAAACTTCTGCATCATCATAAATATAAATTCCAACATTCATTAATCTAACCTTTCAAGTTTTTTTAGTACTATAGCACACAATTGTACTTCTAACAAGTGCCAAATTATTAAATTTTTATAGGGACAGATATGTATATAATTGAACAGGAAAATAAAAAACCTCTATGTATTCAACTTTTTCAAGAGTTAAAAAAAGATATTATTCAAAACTATAGTATTGGAGAAAAAATACCTTCTATTCGTAAGATAGCATCTACTTACAACCTAAGTAAAAATACAGTAGAAAAAGCCTTTTCTCAGCTTGTTGTTGAAGGATATATAGATAGTTACCCTAAAAGTGGCTATGTGGTTACAGATACAAATTATAATGATTTTAATAATAAGCAATATACACAAGTAGAAGAAAATGAGATAAAAGAGAAAATACTTTACGATTTTTTTCCAGCAAGACTAGCAAAAGATTCTTTTCCTTTAAAACTCTGGAAAAGACTTTTTACTAAAGTCATTAATGAATCACTGGATTTTGGAATGTATCAAGATGGACAAGGAGAAATTGGATTAAGAGAACAAATAGCCAAGTATCTTATAAAATCACGGGGTGTAAACTGTAATGCAAATCAAATAGTTATCTGTAATGGGTTTGCTGATTCAATGGGATTAGTTGCTAGACTTATTAAAGACTCACATAAAGATTTAGCAATAGAATTTCCAGGTTATCACATAGCAAGAAAAGTATTTGATTCACACAATTATTCCATAAGAAATATATCAGTAAATAAAACAGGTATTAACTTAGATGAATTAAACCAATCAAAATCAAGACTAGTTTATATAACTCCCTCCCATCAATACCCAACAGGTGTAACTATGCCTATAACAAAAAGAATTAAATTACTTGAATGGGCAAAAAAAGTGGATGGATTTATTATTGAAGATGATTATGATAGTGAACTAAGTTATATAAATAGGCCGATTCCTTCCCTTCAAGGTTTAGATAAAGATGGCAAAGTTATATATGTTGGAACCTTTTCAAAATCATTATCTCCTGCAATTAGAGTTAGTTATTTAGTACTTCCACTTCCAATATTAGATAAATTTAAAACCTTTTATGAATCCAGAGCTTCAAGAGTTTGTTTAACTACGCAAAAAGTTCTAGAAAAATTTATTGAAGATGGTTATTGGGATAAGCATTTACGTAAAATAAGAACATCAAACAAAAAAAAGCATAATCTCATGAGAAGTCTTCTAAAAGACAAACTTGGAACTAGCATGAAAATAGTTACCCAAGGAGCTGGACTATCAATATTAATAAACCCTACTCTACCCTTTGATTGGGATAAACTAAAAAAATTAGCAAAAAATGAAAAGATGAAACTTCATTATGCAAAAGAAAGAAGTGGAGGAAAATGGCAAGCTTTGATGATGGGATTTGGAGGATTTCAAGAAGAAGAGATAGAAGTTGCAATTAATCTATTTTCAAAAATATGGAATAAATGTATTATTGAATAAATTAATAATATATCTTGTATTATAAATCAATTTTTATTGGAGTATTTATGGAAAATCTAGAATTTTGGCTTTTATATCTGTCTCTTATACACATCTGACGCTGCCGACGAAGAGGATAGTGTAGA
>CAJXPH010000242.1 GCA_913057765.1 uncultured Campylobacteraceae bacterium | reverse complement strand
ATCTACACTATCCTCTTCGTCGGCAGCGTCAGATGTGTATAAGAGACAGATCACAGACATCTTTATCTTCCCAAACATAATCTTTAATTATTTCAGGGCTTATAGCTGATCCAATATTTTTTATAAGTAAATATAAAAGTTCTTTTTCTTGGTTATTTAAGTTTACAGGTTCATTATTTAAAAATAATTCTAAAGAACATAAATTAAAACTATACTTTTCTGTAATTTTTATTTGCTCCATACAATCTTTGTGTATTAATTGATTAATTCTAAGTTCTAATTCTTCGAATAAAAATGGCTTCCTAACATAATCGTTACAGCCAGCGGCATAGCCCTCTTTTACATGATCCAAATCATTCATAGCGGTAAGATATATGGCTGGAGTATCATAATCTTTTCTTATTTCTTTTAATGTCTCAATTCCATTTTTAATTGGAGTATTGATATCTAGTAAGAAAACATCATAAATTGATAAAACTGAATTATCTAATAATGATTGTCCATCATTAAAATAGTCTACTTTATGTCCATCTAATTCAAAATAATTTTTCACTTCTTTACAAATAAAGTCATCATCTTCTAATAAAAGAATTTTCATTTAATATCCACTTTCTTAGTTACACGTTGGTATATGCTCAGAATCATAAGCAAACTCTTGCAAGAATTCTAGCATTAATTTACTTTCTTTTTTAAATTCATTTCCTTTTAAATATTCTAATACTTTAAGAGTTGAACTATCCTCTTCATGAAAATATATTAATTCACTCGCATCTTTTGAAAAAAATTCTTTCCATTCTCTAATTGAAGCAATATTACCACCCCTACTTCCCTCACCATGACATGAAGAACAGCTATTTAAATAATAATCTTGGCCTTTTAAATTTTTTGTTGAATATTCACCTCTTATTTTTTCAGCCTGAAGATTGAAACTTAAAGAAATCATAATTATTAGATATAAATTTACCTTATTAAATAAACTCATTTTTTCATTCCTTTTAGTCTTAGTTTTTCTCGTTTTTTAATTGCATCGTCCATCCATTTTAACATCTGATCTAATTGCCACATTCCATAAATAATCATATGTTTTTTCCCACGTCTGGCTAATTTTTCTTCATTAGGCCCCATAAAATATATTGCAGGTGTCATGGATACTGTTAGTCGTGGAGGACATTGTCCTGTATTCGCAACATCCGAATCTGCATCTAATGAATTATCTAAAATCACAGGTATAAAATGTTTTCTGATTTTCTCTTTAAATTCTTCTTTTATAAAGATTTCTTCTTTTAACTTTGGGCAATAGAAGCATGTTCTAGACTCCAAAAACATAAATATCATTTTGTCATGATACTGTGCTAATTGTTTTGCTTCATCAAAATTATATTGCCAATCTAAACCTTTTTGCCATGAAAAATCTTCAGCAAATAAAGATGAAATTAGTACTAAAAAACTAAATAAAATTCTTTTCATTATACACTCCTAAAATTCGACTCTTTTTTATTCTAACAAATTGTAATTTAATATAAATTGATTAAAATCAATCTCTTAAACTTAACAACCTCTTAAATTATAAGAATAAATATTAAAAATTAGATTAGGCACTTTTGAAGCACTTTCATTTGATAGTATTCATAAATGGTTAGGTGTATCCTAACAATATAATAAGGAGAAGAAGATGAAAAGCTCGATGTTTAGAATTGCTAAAATTGCTTTTTTCACTGCTATGCTTTCAACTCTTGCTTTTGGTGCTGTAGAGCATTCAAAAGGAAAAGTT
Organism: uncultured Campylobacteraceae bacterium; assembly: GCA_913057765.1. Lineage (GTDB taxonomy): Bacteria > Campylobacterota > Campylobacteria > Campylobacterales > Arcobacteraceae > Halarcobacter. The sequence continues at coordinate 2,421 of CAJXPH010000242.1, read as the reverse complement.
GAAATGGCAGCTGTTGAAGGTGGAGATTCATGTATCAAGTGTCATAAAGGAATTGAGTCTATTAGAGACGAAAAATCTGATATGATGAAACAAATCGTTGCAATGGGTCAAGGTCTTGGCGATACTGCGGGATGTGTAGTATGTCATGGTGGTAACCCAGAAGACGGTACAGTTGCTGGAGCACATAAAGGTGCACCTACAGCTCATGCTGGTGGATTATCTGAATTTGTTAGAGATCCAGGTTCTATGTGGATTGCAGATAAAACGTGTGGTATCTGTCATTCAGATACAGTACAAAACACTATGAAGTCATTAATGATGACTGAAGCTGGTAAAATCCAAGGTAACATGCATACATGGGGAACATATAATACTAAGAAAGTACAATATGCCAACTATGATGTAAAAGATGAAGATGGAAAAACTCCAGCATGGGGAACTAAGGTATATAAAGATTATATGGTAAAAATGATCGATAAATATCCTGACCAATTCCCAACTGAGTTAAAACAATTACCATTACCACCTAGTGGTCCAGAAGATTTTGCAGGTAAAACTGAAGAAGAAATTGGTGCAATGGCATCTATTACTTACCAAAGATCTGATTGTCAAAGATGTCATATTGGAGTAAGAGGTAGAAAAGGTAGAGGTGACTGGAGAGGTATGGGATGTTCAGCATGTCATATGCCATACGGTAATGAAGGTATTTACGAAGGTAATGATCCTACTATTGATAAAAAAGAACATGGTCATATGTTAGTTCACATGATGCAAGGTACAAGAGAAGCTAAAGTTAAAACACCATCTGGTATGGAATTTAGTGGTATTCACCCTGAAACTTGTAACTCATGTCACAATAGAGGAAAAAGAATCGGTGTATCTTATGTTGGTTTAATGGAACAACCTTATGGTTCTCCACTACAAGCTGGCGGAAAATCACAATCTAAACATCACGGAAAAAGATATAAACACATCAAAGAAGACTTACATTTTGAAGCTGGTATGACTTGTCAAGATTGTCACACATCAGTTGATATGCATGGTGATGGTACATTATTTGGTACTACACTAGGTCAAGTTGAAATTGAATGTTCTGATTGTCATGGTACAAATAAAAAATATCCATGGGAATTAAAAATTGGTTTCGGTGAAAAATTCGGTATTGATACTCCTGAAGGTCCAAGAGGAATGGCACAAGACTTACCATACTTTATGACTCAAGGTACTGTTTATCCTAAACAAGATGGTTATTTACTTTCTACTAGAGGTAATCCACTTGGAAATGTTGTTAAACATAAAGATTCTAAAAAAGTAACAGTACATTTAGCTTCTGGTAAAGATTTAGAAGTTCCTTTATTAAAATACAAAGCTGAACATGATTCATGGAAATCAAAAGATGCTAGTGTTGCTATGGGTAAAATTGAATCTCATATGGAAAATCTAGAATGTTATGCTTGTCACTCTGATTGGGCGCCACAATGTTATGGTTGTCACGTTAAAGTAGATTACACTCCAGGTAAATCTAAAATGGATTGGATTGCATCTGGATCAACACACTTTAAAAATGGTGAAACATCTGAGTCTGTATTAGGGACAAAAGGTAAAAAACTATTTGGTAAAGCAAGTGAAACTAGATCTTACTTAAGATGGGAAGACCCAATCTTAGGAATTAATGGAGAAGGACTTGTTACTCCTGTTATTCCTGGTTGTCAAGTTACATTTACTGTAATTGGACCTGATGGAAAAACATTAATTTTAAATAAACAAGCTAGAGTTTCTGATAATGGTTCAGAAGTTGCTGGAACAGATATGGCTCCAGTACAACCACATACAACTGGTAGAAAAGCTAGATCTTGTGAGTCTTGTCACTCTAACCCTAAAGCTTTAGGTTATGGGATTAATGATGGACAATTTATGCAAAAACAAGGTGAAGATTTATACATGGATCTTCAAGATTTAAGAACTAAGAAATTTGTTCCTGCAAATAAAACTGTTCAAATGAAAGGTATTCCAGGTATGGATTACGATTGGGCACAAATCGTAACTAGAGATGGAAAACAACTTCAAACTGTTGGTTCTCACTGGCCTGATTCAAGACCACTTGATCAAGACCAAAGAGAAAGAATGGAAAAAACTGGTTTATGTATGGGTTGTCATCAAAATATGAAAAATGACGAACTATGGAATAAACTAAATACAAACAAAAAATTGAATGCTGTTGAGCATATCAATAAAATGCACGAAATTATTAACAAAGCTGCTAAGTAGTTAGTTATATTTTCTGAAAGAAAGGGGCTTCGGCCCCTTTTTTAATACTCAATTATTTTTAATTATGTTATTATCCAAATTAATAATTTAATATAATTAAGAATCTGTCTCTTATACACATCTCCGAGCCCACGAGACCAGAGAGGATCTCGT
>CAJXPH010000241.1 GCA_913057765.1 uncultured Campylobacteraceae bacterium | reverse complement strand
CGTCGGCAGCGTCAGATGTGTATAAGAGACAGGTTTTGAATTTCTAGAAGAATTAGAAGTTGAAAATTTATATGAGATTAAAAAAGAAGATGAGTATTATTTCTTAACTTCAAAAAGAAAAGACTCTTTAAATTCTCAGTTTAAAGAAAATGATTATTTATATATGAATCCAAATTGTGATTTCAAAGACGGAGATGACGTTCTTGTAAGTTCTTCTCACGGAAAAGCGAATTTTATTGTAAAATTAAATGAAGATATAAAAAACGATTGTGTAGTGGCATATGCTGGAAATAAGTATGCAAACTATGTAACGCCACATAAAAGTGATGAACAAGCTTTCTCCGCAATTTTTCAAGATGTATTAGTCTCTATTGAACTATCGTGAATTACTAGCTAATTATCCTGTAATAAGACAACTGTCTTTATTACAGTTTGTTGCATACTTTGGAGCATGGTTCTCAAATGTTGCAATATACACTATGCTTGTAGATTTTGGTTCTTCTGCATTTGCAATTTCAGTTGTTACAGCTATGCACCTTATCCCTGCAATCGTCATTGCTCCGCTTTCAGGAGCAATAATTGATAGATTTAGGATAAAGTCCTTAATGATGACTCTTCTTTGTACCGAGCTTCTTATGACATTACTTTTTCTAACAATAGATGATAAAAGTGAACTTTGGCTTTTAATGATTTTTATTTTTATTAGAATGGGTAGTGCTTCGATGTTTTTTTCAACTGAAATGTCACTTCTTCCTAAACTAGTATCAGGGAAAGCATTACAAAAAGCTAATGAAATCCATTCTATTATTTGGTCATTTACTTATGCTGCGGGAATGGCAGTAGGTGGGATAATAGTTAACTCATTTGGAATTAAAACAGCAATTATGATTGATGCATTGTTTTTCTTAAGTGCAATAATTTTATTTTTAAATATAGAATTTAAAGTTGATATTATTCATACAAAAGAAAAAATATCAACTATGATAAAAGATGGATTTATTTATCTAAAAAACAATAAGATTGTTTTGCATTTAATTTTACTTCATTCTTCAGTCGGACTTACTGCTTTTGATACTTTAGTTACTCTATTAGCAAGGAATGAATATAAGTATATTATTGCAGTACCTTTGTCAATTGGTATTACAAATGCTTTTAGAGCAGTTGCTCTCATGATCGGACCATTATTTATTACTAATAAGGTTAATAAAGAGACGCTAACTTATATATTTATTTTTCAAGGCTTTGCTATTATTGCATGGGGATTATTACAGTTTAATTTTTATATTGCATTAGTAGCTGTATTTTTCACTGGTTTTATGACTACAACAATTTGGTCATATACTTATGCTTTATTACAAGATAAAGTTGAACAAAAATATTTAGGTCGAGTAATATCATATAATGATATGATTTTTATGTTATCAAATGTAATTACAACATTTTTTATTGGTATTATGGCTGATTTAATTAGTTTAGAATTAATTACTATTATAATAGGTTGTATGTTTTTTGCTGTTGCAATATACTATAGAAGGATTAAAGAATGGATATAGAGATGGATATAAATAAAAAAGTTTTGATTTTAGCAATTTATAAAAAAGAAGAAGATGAAACGTTAACTGATGTTGTAAAAAAAATGGATAATACTAAAGTCTTTTCATTAAAAGAGGGAAAAAAGTATTTAAAAGAGTTGAAAAAAGAACAATTAATTTTAGATGATTATTTAACAGTAATTGGCCTTGTAAAAGCAAAAGAAATTGAATTAGAGTTTAAAATTTAATAAGCAAATAGATTATAACTTAATTAAAAAATTAATTAAAAATAATTAATTTCACTTCATAACCCTTATGTTAGGATATTTTATAGTAATTATCTAACCTTAAATAAAGGTGTTAAAGATGAATGATTATTTAGAATACTTAAATGAAAGTCCAACTATTTTTTTTCAATGTAGAAATGAAGAAGGTTGGCCAGTAGAGTTTGTAACTGAAAATATAACAGAAATATTTGGTTATAAAAGTGAAGACTTAACAACTTCTAAGATTGGTTTTATTGATATGGTTTATCATCGTGATAAACAACAGATTTTAGAAGAAATATCTGCTTTGTCTTATACTTCAAAAAATAGATACGAGTTTCAACCTTATCGTATAATTTCAAAAGATAATAATATTTCTTGGGTACAAGATATTACTAAAATTATTAGAGATGAAAAGGGAAATATCACTTATTTCTTTTGTTATATTACTGACATCTCAAATCAAATAAATCTAAATGAAAAACTTGCCTTATCTCAAGATATTATTTCCACAATTTATAATAATTCTTTTCAATTCATTGGTTTAATGAAGCCTGATGGCACATTAATTAGAGCAAATAAAACCTCATTAGATTTTGCAAATATTAAAGAAAAGGATGTTATAGGAAAAAAATTCTGGGATTGCCCTTGGTGGAAAGGTTCTGTGACAGAACAAAAAATATTAGAAGAAGATATAAAAAATGCATCAAAAGGAGAATTAATAAGAACTAAAAAAGTACATGAAGATGATAATGGGAATAAAATCTATGTAGATTTTTCAATTAAACCTGTATTTAATCATAATGGAGATGTTGTATATTTAATACCTGAAGGACATGATATAACGGATAATGTATTAAAAGAGAAAAAACTAAAAAGATATATGAATATTATAAATGAGAATGTTTTAATAAGTACTACTGACTTAGAAGGCAAAATTATAAGTAACAGTGATAGATTTTCTAGTGTTTCTGGATTTGATAAAGAAGAATTAATTGGAAATCGTCATAATATAATGAAACATTTGGATAATGATGAATCTTCATATAAAGATTTATGGGAAACCATTACAAAAGGAGAAATTTGGAAAGGAGAACATAAAAATGTATCAAAAAATGGGACAATATTTTGGGTTGAAAATGTAATTACCCCTAATTTTGATGAAGGTGGTGAAATAAATAGTTATACATCTATTTATAATGATATAACTGCGCAAAAAGAAATTGAAGAACTTTTAATCACTGATGTTTTAACAAACATATATAACAGAAGACATTTTAATTCTATATTTAATTCCGAACTAAGAAGAAGTGTTAGACATAAATACACTTTTATTTTAATGATGATTGATATAGATTATTTTAAACAATACAATGATATTTATGGCCATCATGAAGGGGATAGAGCTTTACTTGGAGTTGCTAGTACTTTAAAAAATACTTTAAATCGTCCTGAAGATTATGTTTTTAGATTAGGTGGTGAAGAATTTGCTGTAATAACAACTGATATAGCAAAAGAGGGTGCTTTAAAAATTGCCGAAAATTTAAAGTTTAATGTTGAAAGATTATATCTTGAGCATAAAGGAAGTTTAGTGTCAAAATACTTAACTATTTCTATAGGAATAAAATATTTAGAAATTGATACTCATTTAGAATGTGAAGAGATATATAAACAAACTGATAATGCTTTATATATGGCTAAAGATAAAGGACGAAACAGTATCTTTATTGCTTAAACTTTTAGCTCGTCTAAGAAGTTTATTTTTTTGAAATAATCTTTATAAAAAGGTAAACTTACTTCTTCAAAACTTTTTTTGTCTTTATATAAATTTATATACCAATCAAAATCTATATTTCTATTTTTTAATGCTTCCATAGATAGTAAAGAATCATTAATACTTCCTAATTTAGAAGGACAAATTAATATTGCTTTTGTTTTAAGTTTTTTGATTAAATCTATTATAAAAAAATCTTTTTCAATAGGAACTAATAACCCTCCTGCACCTTCAATAATTAATATATCACACAACGATTGTAAATATTCCTTTTTTTCAATTATTAAATCTATATCTATTTTTGAACCTTTTTTTGCTACATATGGAGCTGCGGGGAGTTCAAACTGATAAGGAACTATATCATTTATTGAAACGTCAAATTCTGGATTTAGTTTTTTTACTAAATTTAACATCTTATTCCCATCAATTGGTAAAGAGGTAACTCCTGTTTCAATTGGTTTAAAGTAACCAACTTTAAGTCCCTTACTTGCATAGTATTTTAAAAAAAGTTCACTTGCGTAAGTTTTTCCGATATCGGTATTAGTGGCTGTAATAAATAGATTATTTGTTTGATTCATGAATATCTCTTAAAGCTGTCTCTTATACACATCTGACGCTGCCGACGAAGAGGATAGTGTAGAT
>CAJXPH010000240.1 GCA_913057765.1 uncultured Campylobacteraceae bacterium | reverse complement strand
TACGAGATCCTCTCTGGTCTCGTGGGCTCGGAGATGTGTATAAGAGACAGAACTTAATCATTACAAAAGAAGATATTGTTTCAGATGATTATGCCCAATTAGAAGAAAAACTTGTATCAATAATTAAAGAAGTATATGAAGAAAAAATGGCTGTTGCAGCTCCTGAACAAAAAAGTGAAATTGAAAGAGTATTATATCTACAAATTTTAGATAAGGCGTGGAGAGAACATTTATATTCAATGGATACATTAAAAGCTGGTATTGGACTTAGAGGTTATAACCAAAAAGATCCATTAGTTGAGTATAAAAAAGAATCATATAATATGTTTATTGAATTGATTGCAAATATCAAACACGAAATTATAAAAGTTTTATTTACAATTCAACTACAAAATCAAGATGATGCAAAAAAAGAACAAGAAGCATTAGAAAAAATGAAAGCTGAAATGGAAGAAGCTACAGAGAATCTTATTACAAATGTAGAGGAAGAACATTTAGCTTCAAATGAAAAGAAGATTGCAAGAAATGAACCTTGTCCTTGTGGAAGTGGTAAAAAATATAAGCAATGTTGTGGAAAAAGTGGACCTAAAAGAGGTTTAGCAGCAGGAAACTAATTTGAATAAAGAATTAGTAAATTTTATTGTCAAAAAATATCTAAAATTTGACAAGAAAAATCCATTTATATCTATAAGTGCTATTCTAGCATTTATAGGTGTTGCTATTGGAGTGATGGTACTTATCATCACTATGGCTATTATGAATGGAACAGCAAAAGAGTTTGAAAAAAAACTCTTTACGATGAACTATCCTCTATCTATCTATGCAAAATATGAAAATAGTATAAATACAAAACTACTAAATGAATTAGAAGATAAATTTCCAGATATGAAATTTTCTCCTTATTTATCATCTCAAGTTATTATCCAAAGTGGTGATAATATGGGTGGAGGTATGATTTTTGGTGTTGATCCTAAAAAAGAATCAGAAATAAACTCTATTTATAAAGAAGCTGCAAAAAACTTAAAGCTATCAAAGTATGATATTATAATTGGTGATGGGATTAGACAAAACCTATTTTTAAGAACTGGTAATAAAGCAACACTATACTTTACATCAATAAATCCAAGTGGTTTAACAATGATGCCTAAACTTAAAAGATTTACATATAAGAACTCTTTCAAATCAGGTCTTCATGCATATGATAAAGCCTACATCTATACTTCAATTGAAGCACTACAAACAATTTTAAGAAAAGACAAAACATCTTATGATGGAATTCATGTATATTCTGATGATGCAAGAAAAGACATTATAGATATAAAAGATTTTCTTAAAAATAAAGGTGCTGGAGTTGTTGGATGGTGGCAACAAAATGGAAATTTCTTTGCTGCAATGGAATTAGAGAAAAAAGCTCTATTTATAGTTTTAATGTTAATTATAATAGTTGCTTCATTAAACATCATATCTTCGCTTCTCATGACCGTTATGAGTAGAAGGAAGGAAATAGCCCTACTTCTATCAATGGGTGCTTCATATAAAGAAATTAAAAGTATATTTTTAAAACTTGGAACTATTATTGGTTTTTCTGGAATTATTGTAGGAGTTGGATTAGGTTTCTTTGGAATGTGGGTATTAGATACATTTGAGATTATTTCTCTTCCAGCAGACGTTTATGGAACATCAAAACTTCCATTAGATTTATCAACATTGGATTTTGTATCAATTATGATTGGTGCAGTTTTCATTGTATTAATTTCATCTTATTACCCAGCAAAAAAAGCAACAAATATTGATGTAATTGATGTACTAAGAAACGAATAATAAATAACTATTTATTTTCTTTCTTAGTTTCCTCTTCCCCTTTTTTAGTATCATCACCTTTAAAACCATCACCTATTGTTTCTAGTAATTTTATTGGAGAAGTTATAATTCTTTTTAATAAGTTTACAGGAGCTATAACCCCTTCTTTTGCTAACTCTGTTCTATATTTTGGTTCATCTAATGTTCCATAAATCTCTACTTGAGTATCTACTCTTTTTTCATCACCTAGTAAGACATAATTGATAACAGGAATTGCACCCACTATTTTAGAATAATCTTTTAAGAAAATTAATTTTAATTTTGAATTTACTTTAGAACTTTGGAAATCAATTGTTGCATTACCATCAAAATCAATTCCATTTCCTTTTGTAGAAATTTTATTCATATTTAAATACTTATTTTTAAAATCAAAAGAGAAATCTACTTTTCCTTCATTTACTCTATAACCATTTAAGTTAAAGCCACCACTTGTAGCCATTCCAACAACTGAAGGAATAGCAAGAAAAGGATTAATTAAAGCAGGAGAAGTATTTATAAATATAAGTAAATTATTCAAAATTGCTAAATCATTTATCTTTGTATTTGTTAAGTCTGCATGCCCTACAACTACTCCATCCTTTCCATTTGCAGTAAGATTAACATTACCATCTTTTATTAACTCTTTGCTCATAAGAGCATTTAAAAACTCGTCATTCATATTTTTTGCATTAACAAGAATATTCCCTGCAGAATCTTTAAAATAGATAAACTTTGTATTTCCATATTTCAAGTTTATATCAGTCTTATGATTTTCAAATATAAAATTATACGTTGTAGCTTTTGCAATATATTTTTCATTCATAATAATATTTGAATTTACACCACTTATATAATAAGCAATTTTAGAATCTTTATCTTCTTCAATCGTCGTATCATATAAAACATCATAACCATTTAATTTCATAGTTATTTTTTCTTTTTCAATTTCATATTTTAGTTTTAATTTATCATCTTTAGTTTTTATATCAAATATACTATTTTCATATGTTCCATATAAATCAAGATTCTTAGCATGCTTTCCATCTCTAGCAACAGGCAAATCTAAATCTAATGCTTTCCCCTCAAAACTAATTTTTGAATCTTTAATATGAATATTTGCCCATTGGGTTTTATAATTATGTTCATCATCAAGTTTAATTGTAGAGTTTTTTAACTCTAAATCAATATTTGGGAAATGCATAGATTTATTACTCTTACTTGTACTATTATTAAGTACTAAATCAATATCATTAAGTTTCAAAAGTGGATTATCCTCATTTTTGAATAATATTTCAATATCAGAATTATCTGTTTTAATTGTTGTGATTTTACCTTTTATACTTCCTTGAGCAGAAAGTTCTTTAATAACTTTTCCATTTTTTTCAAAAGGAAAATTTAAATCTTTTGCATTAACTTTGAAATCTATATTATCTTTATCTATTATATTAACTCTTAAATCACCTTTTTTAATGTCAATAGTTTTAAGAAGCTTTGAATAAGGATATACAATAGATAAATCTTTTATATCAACATCAATTTTCTCTTTTGAAATGTTTAATTTTGTTTGTAAAGCCTTTAAATCAATTACAGTATTATTTTTAAAATCAATATCCAAATTAGTTTTTAATCCATTTATTTTAACAACTGAATCTTTTTTAGACCCTATATTAAATGAATTTATATTTGCAGTTCCAGAAGCAGTAGAATTTTTTGTATTAATTTTTAAATTCAAATTTGCATCTAACATATCATTATGAATCATATGCGAATCTTTTATTATTACATTGCTACCTTTTAATACTACTTTTGCTTTTTTTGCTAAGAATTCAAAATTATTTAATCTTAAAACAGCATTTTTAGCATTAAAAACACCATCTACCTCCATTTTCTTTGAAGCCATATATGGAACTTTTAAAACTAAAGAAGAATCTAGCTTTCCACTTTTTTGTTTTAAAGGAAGATTGATTTTATAAGCTTTTAAAATACCTAAAATATCATTATTTAACATCGACTTAGTTTTTAAATCAACAACTACAACACCTTTTTCTCTACTTGTAAGATTAGGGATATATACTTTACTACCATAGATTTTACTTTTATCATAAGTAGGCTTTTCTAAATCAAAAGATAAGATATCATCTTTATAATCAATAGTTAATTTTTTTGTATCAACAGTTTTTGCATTTTTATGAAATCTAATTTTTGCATCATCAATTACAACCTGCCCTTTTAAAGAGTCCATAATAGGTAATTGTTTTTGTAAATCAATTTTCCCATAAAGATAATTTAGCTTCATATCTCCTGTTACATTATCGTACATCCACGCTTCTGCAGTTTTATCTAGTCTAAAAAATTGCTGTCTCTTATACACATCTCCGAGCCCACGAGACCAGAGAGGATCTCG
>CAJXPH010000239.1 GCA_913057765.1 uncultured Campylobacteraceae bacterium | reverse complement strand
CATACGATATCCTCTCTGGTCTCGTGGGCTCGGAGATGTGTATAAGAGACAGGTAAAAGATAGAGCAAATAAAGATTATTTAACAGGTATGTATAATCGAAGATATTTATTTGATTATGGAGAAGAATTATTCGAACGAGTTCAGCATAAAAGAAATGATTCTTTTTGTGTTGCTATCATTGATATTGATAAGTTTAAAAATATTAATGATACATGGGGTCATGATATCGGTGATATTGCAATAAAAGAGGTTCCTCTTGTATTATCAAAATATGTAGGAGATAATTCATTGATTGCAAGACTCGGTGGTGAAGAATTTTGTATCCTTTTAAAAGATAGAGAAACAGAAGAGATAAGGAAGCTATTTGAAAAAATTAGATCTGCTTTTGAAAATAATATAATAAAAACAAAAAAATGTGATTTATCTTTTACTATATCAATTGGAGTTTGTTCTGTCTTAGAAGATAGTTTAACAAAAATGATTAATCGTGCAGATGACGCATTGTACAGAGCAAAAGAAACTGGTAGAAATAAGGTAGTTTATTATGAGAGTTGATTTACATAATCATACAACTCTTTGCAATCATGCAGAGGGAACTATGGAAGAATATGTTAAAAAAGCAATTGAAATGAAAATTGATGTATTTGGATTTTCAGAACATGCTCCTATGGATTTCGATCCTAACTATCGAATGAATCTTTCATTAAAAGATTTTTATGAGAATGAAGTTAAAAATTTAAAAGAAAAATACAAAAATGATATTGAAATATTATTAGCATATGAAGTGGATTTCATGCAAGATAGAACTTTGATGTTAGATGAAATTTTAAATTCTGATGTAGATTATCTCATAGGTTCTGTACATTTTATTCAAGAAAAAAATAGTGATTTATGGGGATTTGATAATCCAGAATTTATTGGTAAATATAAAGAAAAAAATATTGATGATATTTGGACTGATTATTTTAGGGCAATAGAAGAAATGGCAAAGTCAGGTTATTTTGATATTGTCGGACATCTTGATTTAATAAAAGTATTTAAATATTTACCAAATAAAGATATAAGATTGATTGCAAAAGATGCACTTACTGCAATTAAAAAATCAGGTATGGTTTTAGAAATTAATGCTGCAGGGTTAAGAAAACCTATTACTGAGCCTTATCCTTCTAAAAATTTATTAGAATTGGCATATGAAATGAATATACCAATCACTTTTAGTTCTGATGCACATGCAGTTGAACAAATAGGTTTTAAATATGAGAAAGTTACTCAATTTGCAAAAAAAATAGGTTATTCAAAATGTATGACATTTAATAAAAGAGATAAACAACTAGTTAGTTTTTAAACACTTCTTTCCCTAATGCCTTATAAAAAATAATGCATTGTATATTTTTTATACACTTTTTTTATCTTACATTTTTTTTATTTTGATACAATATTTCATAATAATTTTAAGGAGTTTATACATGGGTAAATTTGTTAACAATAACGAAGAGTTTTTTAAATATTGTGAAGAGAATGAAGTACAGTTTGTAGATTTTAGATTTACAGATTTAAAAGGAATGTGGCATCACATTTCATATAGAATGAGTGCAGTTACTGAAGGTCAATTATCTTTTGGTATGCCTTTTGATGGTTCATCTGTTGATGCATGGCAACCAATTAATAAATCAGATATGATTTTAAAGCCAGATGTTGGAACTTCTTTCTTAGATCCATTTACAGCTGATTCTACAATCATTATGATTTGTGATGTTTATGACATTTACAAGGGTGAAATCTATGAGAAATGTCCAAGATCTATTGCTAAAAAAGCATTAAAACATTTAGAAGATAGTGGATTAGGTGATAAAGCTTATTTTGGACCTGAAAATGAATTCTTTATTTTTGATGATGTAAAAATTATTGATAATATTAATGAATCATACTTCAAAGTAGATTCAGAAGAGGGTGAATGGTCATCGGCTACTGATTATGAAGGTGGGAACATGGGTCACAGACCTGGAACTAAAGGTGGTTATTTCCCAGCACAACCTACAGATTCAATGGTAGATTTAAGAGCTGAAATGATGTTAATTCTTGAGCAAGTTGGATTAGAAGTAATTTTAGGACACCATGAAGTTGCACAAGCACAAGGTGAAATTGGTATTGTTTTTGATAGTATGATTGAAGCTGCTGATAATGTACAAAAATATAAGTATGTTTGTAACATGGTTGCACACTTAAATGGTAAATCTTGTACATTTATGCCAAAACCAATGTTTGGTGATAATGGTAATGGTATGCACGTACACCAATCAATTTGGAAAGACGGTAGAAACTTATTCTATACAGAAGGTGAATATGGTAACCTTTCTGAAATGGCTAGACATTATGTTGGTGGAGTATTTAAACATGCTCGTGCAGTTGCTGCATTTACTAACCCATCAACTAACTCATACAAAAGATTAATTCCAGGATTTGAAGCACCTTCAATCTTAACTTACTCTTCTCAAAATAGATCTGCTTCTTGTAGAGTTCCTTATGGAGCTGGAGAAAAAGCAACTAGAATTGAAATGAGATTCCCAGATTCATCTTCTTGTCCTTATTTAGCATTTGCTGCTATGTTAATGGCTGGTCTTGATGGAATTGCTAATAAGATTGAACCAATTGGTCCAATGGATGAAGATTTATTTGAAATGCCTTTAGATGAAATTAGAGAGAGAAATATCCCTCAAATGCCTCATACATTAAGAGGATCTTTAGAAGCATTAATTAGAGATAATGAATTCTTACAACCTGCATTTACAAAAGATATGGTAGATACTTATCAACACTATAAATTTGAAACTCAGGTTCATCCTGATGAGGCTAGACCAACAGCATTCGAATTTAAATCAACTTATTCTTGTTAATATTTTAACAGAAAAGGAAACAAAAAAGGCTAGTCCAATTTGGACTAGCCTTTTTTTATGCTTATTAATTTACTTGACGAAGAGACTTAAAGAGTTTTAAAATTCAATTACATCTTCATCTGGATTTTCTGGAGTCATTGGAATTTCAATTTCAGGAAGAGGAGATATATCTGTATAATATTCTTTTTTCCCATTAATTATTGATGTTTTAATATTATTAGGTACTTTAAAATTTCTTTCAATTTCTGGATGTATCTCTAAATATTTTTTAAAGAAATGTGAAAAGGCAGGACCTGCTGTCGAACCTCCACCTTCACTTCTTCTCATAGGTGTATTATTATCTTTTCCATACCATACTATGGTTTGAATGGTTGGAGAAAAACCACAGAACCATGCATCGACATTACCATTTGTTGTTCCTGTTTTTCCTGCTAAATCAATTCCTTTAACTCCTGCACGTCGTCCTGTTCCTCTTGTTACTACATCATTTAAAATTGATTTCATTAAAAAGATTTGTTCTGGAGAATTAACATAATTTTCAATTGGTTCAAAATTAGTAACTTCATCTTTACTATTAACAATACTATTTATCATATATGGAGTTACTTGAATACCATTATTTGAAAATACACTATATGCCTTACTAAAACTTAATGGTGAAACAGAAAATGAGCCAAGTGTAATTGATAAGTCTCTTGGAACTCCTGTTATTCCATAAGACTCTAAGCCTTTATACATATCTTCTATCCCTACCTCGGTTACAAGATTTATCGTTGCAAGGTTTCTTGATTTTGTAAGAGATTCTCTTAATGTAAGAATTCCCTTAAAGTTTCCTCCATAGTTTTTTGGTTGCCATTTTTTCTTTTGACCATTTACTTTATAATCGTAAGTTCTTCCAATATCTACTAATTGTGATGCAGGAGAGTATCCTAAGTCAAGTGCAGTTTGATAAAGAAAAGGTTTTGCTGCAGATCCAGGTTGTCTTCTACTTTGAACTACTCTATTAAAAGCGGATGTTTTGTAATCTATCCCACCTACAAGGGCTAAAATTTTACCAGTGCTATTTTCAATTGAAATAATACCACCATTTAATGTCTCTATAAAATAACCTTCTTCAACTGGTTGTTTTTTTGCATTAACATTATTTCTAGGATTTTTTTGTAATTTAGCATCTCTTTTTAAAATCCCATCATATCCTACTTTTAAAGATTCTCTTGCTATTTCTTGAGCATCTAAATCTATTGTAAGATTAACTTTATATCCTCCAGATTTAATATCTTTAATATCTTTTTGTAAAGTTTTTAAAGCATAATCTATAATCTGTCTCTTATACACATCTCCGAGCCCACGAGACCAGAGAGGATCTC
>CAJXPH010000238.1 GCA_913057765.1 uncultured Campylobacteraceae bacterium | reverse complement strand
GCAGCGTCAGATGTGTATAAGAGACAGGATAAGTTCTTTTAGATTGTTGAGTTAAAAAATTGAGCAAAAAAAAAGGGTAGTAAATTAATACTACCCTTTTTTAAGAGAAAAAGATTACAGTCCTGTAACGTTTTCTGCTTGAGGACCTTTTTCACCTTGAGCAACTTCGAAAGTTACTTTTTGGTTTTCTTCTAAAGAAACTCTTCCATATCCAGTACTGTTGATTTGTCTGTAATGTACAAATAAATCTTTACTACCATCTTCTGGTTGAATAAATCCAAAACCTTTTTCGCTGTTAAACCATTTTACTGTTCCGTTTACTAATTCTGCCATGTTCTTTCCTTTTTTGTGTTAAATATGCTTTAATCTACGTTCAAATCAAAAATGCATATTAACTTTCAAAAAAGCCAAATTCATGACTAAAATTGAAAAAAAATATAAATTTATAATGTCTTCGTTAAATTAAAAATGGAGGAGCTACTCAGAGTCGAACTGAGGATCAAGGATTTGCAATCCAATGCATTAGCCACTTTGCTATAGCTCCAACCATATGTCTACTTTTCTTTATTAAATTATCCAAACTCATAATAAAATAAACCAACAGTTCTAAAATAGGTGATTTATTTTGGTTATGGCAGAGAGTGGGGGATTCGAACCCCCGGAGGCGGAAACCTCGCCGGTTTTCAAAACCGGTACATTCGACCAACTCTGTCAACTCTCTAGCTATAATTATCAATTTGTATAATAGTGGTGCGAATGGTCGGAATCGAACCGACACTCCGAAACCGGAATTGGATTTTAAGTCCAACGCGTCTACCTATTCCGCCACACTCGCACTATTTGGTAGTCTCTAAGAAATGCTATTTCTTAAATTGGACTGGAATTATAATAAAAAAACATTTATTTGTCAAGTGTTTTAATAAAAAATTTCGAAATTTTTGTTATAATCGTATAAATTAAAATAAACTAAAAGGTTTCATATGAGAAGTGATGAAGTAAAAAAGGGCTTTGACAGGGCTCCACACCGTTCTTTATTAAGAGCAACAGGTTTAAAAGATGAAGATTTTGACAAACCATTTATTGGTGTAGCAAATTCTTTTATTGAGTTAATCCCAGGACATTTTTTCCTAGATAAAGTATCAGCTATCATAAAAGAAGAGATAAAAGCTAATGGATGTGTTCCATTTGAGTTTAATACTATTGGTGTAGATGATGGTATTGCTATGGGTCATGATGGTATGTTATTCTCATTACCATCAAGAGAATTAATTGCAAGTTCAATAGAAACTGTAATGCATGCACATAAATTAGATGCAATGATTGCTATTCCAAACTGTGATAAAATTGTTCCAGGTATGATTATGGGTGCATTAAGAGTTAATGTTCCAACAGTATTTGTATCTGGTGGTCCAATGGAAAAAGGTTATACTAAAGATGGTACGCCTATTGATTTAGCTACAGCGTTCGAAGCAGTAGGACAACACGAAGCAGGAGAGATTACTGATGATGAGTTACACGATATTGAGTGTAATGCATGTCCTAGTGGTGGATCTTGTTCTGGTATGTTTACAGCAAATTCTATGAATACACTTATGGAAGCTATGGGTATTGCCCTTCCAGGGAATGGTACAATCTTAGCATTAACACCAGAGAGAGAAGTATTATATAGACAAGCAGCAAGAAGAATTTGTGAAATTGCAAAAGACAATACTTCAAGAGAAAAATATAAATTAAGAAATATTTTAAATGAAAATGCAGTAAGAAATGCATTTGCTGTTGATATGGCGATGGGTGGTTCTTCAAATACTGTATTACATATGTTAGCAATTGCAAGAGAAGCAGAAGTTAACTTTAACTTAGAAGATATTAATAAAATTTCAAAAAGAGTTTCTCATATTGCTAAAATTTCTCCATCTTTATCTACTGTTCATATGGAAGATATCAATAAAGCGGGTGGTGTAAATGCCGTAATGAAAGAAATGACTAAAAGAGGTGATGATATCCTAGCTGATAATCTTACTATCTCGGGGGAAACTCTATTAGAAAAAATTGCAGACTCTTATATTAAAGATACAAACATTATTCATACTATCGATAATCCATATTCGGAAGTTGGTGGATTAGCTATTTTATATGGTAACTTAGCAGAGCAAGGTGCTGTTATTAAAACTGCGGGTATAACTGGTGATAGAGTTATTACTGGGCGTGCTGTATGTTTTGATGGTCAAGCAGAAGCAATTGCTGGAATTGTTAGTAAAAAAGTTACTCACGGTGATGTTGTAGTAATTAGATATGAAGGTCCAAAGGGTGGCCCAGGTATGCAAGAAATGCTAGCACCTACATCTCTTATCATGGGTATGGGGATGGGTGACACTGTAGCACTTATCACTGATGGTAGGTTCTCTGGTGCAACAAGAGGAGCTTCAATAGGTCATGTATCTCCTGAAGCTGCTGAAGGGGGAATGATTGGACTTCTTAAAGATGGTGATGAAATTCACATTGATGTTGACCAATATATTTTATCAGTAAAATTAACTGATGAAGAAATTGCTAAAAGAAAAGCAGAATTTGTTCCACTTAAAAAAACTCTAACTTCTAAATGGTTAGGACAATACAGATCACTTGTAACAAATGCAAGTTCTGGTGCAGTTTTAAAAACTGACTTATAAAACAAAAAGATAATATAGTTTAAAAGCTATATTATCTTTTATCCTACTTATCCCTGCCTATTCAGCCTATATTTTCATTTTAAAAAACTTTTTATATACCACTAATTAGACACTAAAAATAAATAAACTATATACTATTAAACAATAGGACTTTACATGTTAAAAGGTATTATAACTTTATTAGTATTTCAATATTTAGGGGAAAGCTTAGTAAAACTTTTTTCCCTCTTAATTCCTGGACCAGTTATAGGAATGATTTTCTTACTTATATTTTTAATGATTAAAAAAAGTAGTTTCTCAAGTCTTAATACAGCAGTATTTATACATCTTAAATATTTACCATTGATTTTTATTCCTACAGCAATGGGAATAATTACACAATTTGATATCATAGAAAAAGAAATTTGGGCAATACTAATTTCATTAATTATTGGAACAATACTAGCTCTTGCTTTTAGTGCAAAAATGATGGATTATCTGACAATTAGACAAGAAGAAAAATCATGAATTTCAATGCACTATTAGAATATGTAAACACAACACCCTTGACTTGGTTATTACTAACATTGATTTCATATAAAATTGGAATCATTATATATACAAAATTTGATAAACATACTTTATTACAACCCATTATTATTTCATATATTATAATCTTAAGTGCAATATTAATAACAGATACTTCATATTCAGAATACTTTAAAAGTGTAGAAATTATAAATTTCTTTTTAGGACCAGCAACTGTTTCTTTAGCCCTACCTTTATACAATAATTTAGAGTACGTCAAAACTTTATTTGTTCCTATTCTCCTCACATTAGTTATAACAGTAATATTTTCTATAACAGTTGCCGTAGGCTTATTATGGATTTTAGATGCAGAAATTCCAACAATATTATCAATGACAACAAAGTCAGTGACTGCGCCAATTGCTATTATTACATCAAAGCAAATTGGAGCTATTCCATCTCTTGCTATTGGTTTTGTAATTATGACAGGAATTTTCGGAGCAATAATGGGTACAACAGTTTTCAAATTAATTAAAATTAAACATGATACATCAAAAGGATTTGCACTAGGTATGGTTTCTCATGCTATTGGGACAGCAAGAGCAGTTGAAATAAGTGAAAAAGCAGCTGCATTTTCTGCTTTAGCAATGGGAGCCAGTGGCATATTTACTGCAATTACATTGCCTATTATAATAAATCTTCTCTCATAATTTTTAAGTTTTGATTAGAAAAAGCTTTAAAATTGCCTTTTTTTATTAAGACTTATATATAAAATCTTAAAAACTTTAAAATATAAAAAGAAATTTCTAAATTTATCTTTATATTTTTTCTATATTTTTTATTATAGATAATTAGCTTATAAAATGAATTCTATTTCTTCCATACTTTTATTTTTTTAATATAAGCTATTACTCTATTAAGAGATTATAAATCTATATTTTTTCTTAAAAAAATAGTTTTTTTTTAAATCACTTTATACTTTTTTTGCACAATAATCACCACTTTTAGGGATCTGTGGCTTCTTTATATTTGATGTTAGTCAAGAAGCTTTATTAAAAATGATTTTAAAATTTCGAAGTACTTTAAATAATTAAGTATCAAAACTGTCTCTTATACACATCTGACGC
>CAJXPH010000237.1 GCA_913057765.1 uncultured Campylobacteraceae bacterium | reverse complement strand
GAGATCCTCTCTGGTCTCGTGGGCTCGGAGATGTGTATAAGAGACAGAAATAATGTTTAGTAAGAAAAGTAGATGCAGAGTTTTAGATAGTAAGGTTAGAAAATAAACCTTACTAGTAATTCATATGTTCCAGCAGCGGCAACACCACCTGCCAGTCCAGCTAAAACATCATCTCCCATTACTCCCCAACCTCCAGAAACATCTCTATCAATTTTACCAATTAATGAAGGTTTCCAAATATCGAAGATTCTAAAGTAGATAAATGCTAGTGCACCCATGATTATATAATTTTCTTGAGTGATTCCACATATTGAAAGTGCTATCCACATTCCCGCAAGTTCATCAATTACTATTTCTTTTCCATCATGAACTCCCACTTCTTTTTCGTAAATATCAATCTGTTTTATAGCAAACACAGTAATAAGTAAAGCTAGTAAGAAAAGAGTAGATACATGTAAATATTGAAGTAGGGCAAGACCAATTATTAAAGATACGAAACTTCCTGCAGTTCCAGGTGCGACAGGACTTAATCCACTATAAAAAACAGTTAGAAAAAACTTTCTCATATTATTTCTTTTTCTCGATACCAAGTTTTTTTCTCTTTTCCCAAAGAGATTTTCTAGAAATTCCAAGTTTTTTAGATAGTTCAGTATCTGGGTATTTTGACTGGTAAGAAAGAACCATCATTTTTACATAATCATTTATTGTCATAATATTATTAGTCATCATCATAGTTGATGATTTCTCAAATGTTATTTTAGTAAATGGAAATTCTTCTTCTTTTTCAAGAGAAACAATGATACATTTTTTATCTTCAATTAATTTATTCAAATTATCTTTTGCACTTTTCTTAAGAGAATGATAATCAGTAAGATAAAGTATTCCTGTAAATTTTTCATTTACTTTTTTTTGCCAGTTATCTGAGTTTAATGAGATGAACTTCATTTGTAAATCAAGTTTTCTTACTAGTTCAAATGCAAGTTTGTCTGCGCTAATTTGAGAGTTTGTTTCAATAAGAATTGGAAAAGATGTAGGTAAAACATAGCCAGTAGTATCAACTTCATCAAATTGGAACTTTAAATACTCTCTTAATGTGTGAAGTTCTTTTCTTAATGACTTGCATTCTCTATAGTGGTAGATTTTTCTTACGAGCTCATCCATAATAAATGGCTTCATAATATAATCTTTTGCACCTTCTTTTATTGGATCAGTTACAGTTTCATCTGAAATATAAGATACCAAAAGAAGAATTATAGAATCACTATATCTTCTAATAATTGTTTTACACAAGGCCGCTGGTAAAGATGTAGATAAAAGTATAATATCGTAATCTTTTGTAAGATTTTCAATATTAGGTGATTCTACAAAATCACAATTGTGTCCGTCATCTAATAATCTTGACACAACTTTTTGTGCAAGATAAATTTCACTCTCTATAATTAATATATTCATTGTCTTTCCCAGTCGTAATATTTTAATGTAGCAATACTTTGTACTGCTACTCCCTCAGCTCTCCCTATAAAGCCAAGTTTCTCCGCCGTAGTCGCTTTTACATTTACAAATTGCTTTTCAATATTTAATAACTTCCCTATTGTTGATTTTATTTCTTGTTTATATGGATTTATTTTTGGTTTTTGAGCAATAATAGTTAAGTCGATATTTACAATTTCATAACCTACATTGTAAATAAATTTAACAATATCTTCTAACAAAACCTTAGAATCAATTCCTTTATATTGTGCGTCAGTATCTGGAAAAAATTCTCCAATATCTCCTGCTCCTGCTGCACCTAGTAATGCATCGATTAATGAGTGAATAAGAACATCGCCATCACTATGAGCTTTAAATCCATAAGGTACATCAATATTGATTCCACCTAAATACATTTTTTTATTTTCTTCAAAAGGGTGGATATCAAAACCGGTTCCTGTAAAAAAGTTTTTAGAAGGAGATTTGATACATTCTAAAGCATTGATATCTTCTTCAAAAGTTAATTTTTTACTTTTTATACTTCCTTGAATATATTTAATTCTTCCACCGATTTTTTTAATTGCACTACTATCATCAGTAAATTCTATATTGGTATTAAGTGCTTCTTTAAGTACTTTTGTATTTGATAGTTGTGGTGTTTGAATAAGTTTTACATTGTCTCTATTGATTGTTTCATTTTCATAAATAACTGTATCGCTAACACTTAATGTAGGAACAATACAATCTGCTTGGTTTTTATTTTCAATTAAATCTAGAATCACATTTTTAGGAACACAAGTTCTAGCAACATCTGTTACCATTACATAATCAGTAGTTACTCTTTGTAATGCCTTTTTCATAGAATCTTGTCTTGTATTACCACCTTCAACAAAAATATAATCATCTGAAAAGTTTTTCATATAATTTAATTCATCTTTGTGAGCAGTTATTATAATATTTTTGAAGTCAGAAAAGCTTTGAAGTCTATTTGTAACGAATAACCACAATGGAGAATTATCAGTTCTAAGCCATTGTTTCTTTGCCTGTAATCCAAACCTTGAGGAGTTACCTGCACATAATACTATTAATGTAACATTTGACAAAAAGACCCTTTGAGTAAAAAAGTTACACATTATACTTAATTGTAACTTATGATATCTTAAAAATCATTTTCTATTTTAAATTTTATAGAGTCTATTGATTGAAGAAGAGGTTCAACATCAATATTGTATTCAGTTGCTTTGTTTAATGCCCTTTGAATATTTTGGTCTGATAATGGATTTTTAAGGTCACATAATATTTTTATAATCTCTAATATTTGTGCTTTTTTAATATAGTCTTTTGGACAGTGTTCTAAATCTTCAACAAAACCAATTGAGAAAATTAAATTATGACTTAAATTCCAGTGTTTAAAGATATTTGCTGTAATTCTTGCACATGAATAACCTAAGAAGTCCCGTTCTACAGCAGAAACATTTTTACTTACTTGTAGTTGTTCTAAAAATTCTTCTGCTTGTCCATTTTCATTTAATACTTCTGCGATTACAAACTTCCCTGTTTCTTGTAAAAAGGCAGGTAATAGTAAATCTTCTTTTAAATCAAAACTAATTTTTGAAACCCAAGTATTAACTAAATTTGAAGCAAGATTTGAAGAGAACATAAAATCATCAGTTCCTACTCCATAAGCAGATAGATTTGATTGAATTAAATTTTGGATTACAGAACCTAAAGCTATAGAAATTGTGAAATTTACTCCTAAAAGTGATATTGCACGGCTTGGAGTTTCTACTTCACTAACAAATCCAAACATTGCAGAATTTGCAACTCTTAAAACTGTTGTAATTATCAATGGATCTTTTTCAATAATTTTTAAAAGGTCTAAAGGCTCTTTATTAGACATTCTTCTAAATTCTTCTAACTCTAGCACACTTTTTGGTAATGGAGGAAGTGAATCAATCTTTTCTATAATAAGCTTTTTCATCTATGGTTCCTATGTAATTCAATTATTCTTTTAAGGATAGTATAATATCAATTAATTGTTTATACTCATCTGTATTAAGCTGTAGTAATCCAACTTTTTCTTCAATCATATTATGATTATTATGTTTTTTCAAATAATTAGTACTATTATGAAACTCTTTTATTAATATGTCTTCGAATTCTTCAATTTTATTAGAAATAGTATTTTTGTGAAATAATGAAATTTCGTGAAAGAGTGACAATACTTTTTTGAACTTATCATTTTTAAAAAATTCAATTGTTGGATTATAGTAATTTAGCTTATGAATCATTTTTAATAATAAGAAAGATGAATTATTAATAAAAATCATATATTCAATATCTTTATTGGTTAGCTCATTATCTCCAAAATCACTTGATAGTGATAGTTCATAACCATGTAGTTGTTTTTCTAAATTTAAGTAATATTCTTCAAATAGGTAGTCTAGTTCTTTATTTTTTGTATGAATATATTGAATATGTGAAAAATAGTATAGTTGTTCTCCAATTAGATTATTTATCGTTTTTATTTCTTTTTCATCTAAAGGAATAAAGAATTTGAGCATATTCTTAGATTCTTTTAGTATTTGAAAGAAATTATTAATATGTACTCTTTTCTCTTTATTTGTTGCAAAAGTAACACATAATTCTGTAAAAGTTTTTATTAGTAATATGTAACATTTAAATTTTATTTTAAAGATAGTTTTATCTTCTGAAAAGCTACTTTTTAACTCATTCTCATAAAATCTAAATAGATTAGAAATCTCATCAAAATTATAATTATTTTGTTGAAAAATTGTAAATTTTGATGAGAAATCTAGTCTTTTAACTATATCTATTAAATTGCTCTCAGTCTGCTTATTTGAGTATACTAAATCTTCAAACTGCTTTTTTGTACTAAGATATAAACTTTCTATACAATTATTATTCTGTCTCTTATACACATCTCCGAGCCCACGAGACCAGAGA
>CAJXPH010000236.1 GCA_913057765.1 uncultured Campylobacteraceae bacterium | reverse complement strand
TGGTCTCGTGGGCTCGGAGATGTGTATAAGAGACAGCTTCAGTAGATGAAAATTACGTAGTTGTAGAGAGTAAAAATGTTTTTAAAAAACTATTTAATACAAATACTAAAATTCATAAAGTTTTTACCACTATTGAAAATATTGATTTCATAGAAGAATTTTGCGAAAATATAGATTTCCCCATTTTTACTGCAAACAATGAAATCATGAAAAAAATAGTAGGTCATAAAATCCATCAAGGTATGATGGCTGTTATTGACAAACCAAAATTTATATCTTTTGAAGAAATTAAAGGAAGTGTAGTAGTCTTAAATGGGCTTACTTCACCTGAAAATGTTGGCTCTATAGTTCGTTCTTGTGCTTCCTTTGGTATTAATACTTTAATAATCGATGAAAAAACATGTTCCCCTTTTATAAGAAGATGTATTCGTGTTTCTACTGGAAATTTATTTAATATTAAAGTATATAAATCTCAAAATCTTGAAAATGATTTAAAAAACTTGCAAAGTAATAGTTATACTATTTTAACTACTGCGAACTCACCTAAAGCAGTGAGTCTTCATAAATACAGTTTCCCAAAGAACTCTGCTATTGTTATTGGAAGTGAAGGATACGGAGCTGATAAAGAGATTTTAGATTTATCTGATTGTATTTTAAAGATTGATATTGATGAAGAAGTTACGAGTTTAAATGCATCTATTGCTGCTTCTATTGTACTTTATCAAATGAAAAATTCTATATAAAAATTATTAGATATCTAATAGGTATTAATATCCAAACATTTTTTTTCGATTGTAAAGAACTTTTTTGGCATATTTTCTACCAATTGATGAATTCTTGTAACCGGTATTATACATGCTTAAAGCACAAATAGTATCTCCATTACATGTTTTAAGATTTGAACTATATATTTTTGCTGCAGTTTCTATATTTTTTTCATCTTCTAATAAATCTTCATTGTCTAATTCTAGTCTATCTAGATGAACAGTATTAATTTGACAAATACCTATATCATAGTTTAAAAAAAGTGGATCTAACACAAGGTCCATATAAATATTGGCTCCAATCCAAGTATCAAAATAATGAGGACCTTGTTGAATGTTAAATATTGATTTGTTTACATTAATTACATAAGGGTTAAAATTACTCTCACTTTTACAAATCGCCATTAATATTTCATAGTCTAGGTCATATTTGCTGGCTTTTTCTATGAATTTTTGTTGTAATGTTTTTGATGAACATCCTATTATTAATAAGGATACTATAAAAACTAGAATAGTGTTTTTAATAATTTCTTATCCTTTTGTATTGCTCTAATTCCAATACTAGTAAAGATAAGCTAAAACTTATATAAATTTTTTTCAGTCCTCTTTATTTTAAAATACGATAAAATTAAATTAAAAAAAGAGAGATATGTTTCAGACAAATGATTATTGGGAAGAAGAGTTTATAGAGTATGATGACAAGAATCTGGACTCAATTTATTTTGATAACTGTACTTTTATAAAATGTGATTTTTCAAAAGCTACTTTTTATAGTTGTAAATTTACAGAGTGCACTTTTATAAAATGTGATTTGTCTTTGAGTATATTAAATAATTGTGTTTTTAATGATGTTACTTTTGAAAATTCAAAGCTTTTAGGTCTTTCTTGGAGTAAATGCGAAGAGCCTTTTGAAGTAAAGTTTGATTCATGTAATCTCTCACAAAATTCTTTTCATCTTTTGGATTTACGACAAATGAAGTTTATTAATTCTTTAATAAAAGATACAGGTTTTGAAGAGTGTAATTTAGAAAAATCACTTTTTGATAACTGTAATTTAGAACAAACAGTTTTTATAAACAATAATCTCAAAAAATCTAATTTTGAAACATCAAAGAATTATCTAATTGATCCAAAACAAAATGATATATCAAAAGCAGAATTTTCTCTTCCTGAAGCTTTAAGTTTTTTAAGTCTACTTCCTATTAAAGTCAAATAACTATATAAAATTATAAATTCCTCATGCAATAATGTCCTATGATAAAAAAACTATAAAAAGTATAATTACCTAAAATAAAAGGGGAAATTATGAATATAGTTTTTTTTGTATTGTATTGTTCTATCATGACAGTAACTCCGGGACCTACAAATATAATGATTCTTTCAACTGTTCATAATCATGGAGTGAAAAAAGCTTTAGAGTTTTCTTTTGGTTCGGCTTTTGCGTTTTTTTTACTATTAATATTTTCAGTTGTTTTTAATTCAATTTTGATGTCTTATTTACCTAAAGTGATAGTTATTTTGCAAGTTCTTGGAAGTGTTTATATGTTGTATCTTGCTTATCATATTTTTAGAATGAGTGAAAAGTCTAAAGATGATAATAGTTTTTCATCTTTTAAAACAGGTTTTTTAATGCAGTTTATTAATCCTAAATCCGTATTGTTTACCTTAACTGTTTTTCCTAGTTTTATATTACCTTTTTATCAATCTTTTTGGCATTTAGTATTTTTTGTATTTTTGATTACATTTATTTCAACTGTGGCTTTTTTATCCTGGGTATTATTTGGAAAAGTATTGAAAACTTTTTTAGATAGATATAATAAGTTTGTTAATAATATTATGGCAATATTTTTAGTATTATGTGCGGCTATGATTTCTGGCTTATTTAATTAAAAGAAGATTACAATGGAAAAGTTTATATATAAAAACAAATTAGATATCACTGCTTTAAAAGCAAAAATGCAAAAGTTTTCATACAAAAAACACTCCCATGAGGAATATGCTTTAGGGGTTACATTAAATGGAATTCAAAAATATAACTTAGATGGTACATCTTTAAAATCTTATAAAAATGGTGTAATGCTTTTTAACCCTGAGCAGTTACATGATGGACAATCAGGACAAACAAATGAAGATCTAGATTATGTGATGTTATATATTAAACCAGAACTTTTTTTAGAAGCTAAAGGTAAAAAGGATGTAGTTAAATTTTCTTCTTCAATCGTATATAATGAAAAATTAAAACAAGATATTATAAATCTATCCTCTGCTATTTTATATGAAAGAGATGAAGCTTTATGTAATGAGTTATTGCTAAATATCACAGATAATTTTTCGTCAAATGATTTTATTGTGGATTATAAGAAAGAAAATTTGCTTATAAAAAAAGCAAAAGAGATGATATATTATGAACTTGATGATGTTTTAAATTTAGATGAAATATCAAAAGAGTTAAATTTAAGTAAATTTCAATTTATAAGAGTTTTTAAAACAAATACTGGAATAACTCCATATCAGTTTTTTTTAAACTGTAAATTAATTCACACTAAAAAATATTTAGAACTTACAAAAGATTTATATGCAACAGTTGTTGAATATGGTTTTTCTGACTTGTCTCATTTAAATAGACATTTTAAAAGAGTTTATGGAATTACTGCTTATGAATATCTTCTCTCTTTATCTTAATTAAGAAGAATAATTATAAATACATTCCTAACTAGATGTTAGGAAATGTATTAGTTACTTATCAAATTCAAAATTTTCTATATGATTATCTAAATGCTCTACTAACATTTGTTTATATTGTTTCATAAAATAGTCTATTGCTTCAGTTTTACCTTCGATCATATCTTCTTTTGATTCAAATGATTGTGCAGCAATCCATGCGTTAAATCTTGTCATACCATACATAAATGAAGCACTAACTTCTCCTGCACTAACTTCTTCACTCATTTGGTCATTAGCTAAAAATATGTGAGCATCTGCTCTTTTTACAAACTCTTCTTTATTTTCCATTGTCATTTTCCTTAGTTTTTTAGAATTATATAAAAATTTTACTTCTAAATAAATTTATTTTGGTAAAAGTTAGTTTACCTTTTTTTATAAATGAGTTGATAGTTTTTAAAATGATTAATAGTTTCTAATAAAAGTAGGGCAATAACTCCCATTATCCAGTATAAAAACCATTGGCTTATCATACCAATCCATCCATCTTCATAGAAATAATCTACTATTTGAAATATGATAAAAAAACCTATAGTTGCTTTTAGTGAGAAAGTATTATTTTTATTAAAGTTAATTAATTCATACTCTTTTAGTTTATATTTAAAAAATAATAATGCAAAGGAAATTGGAATTAGTGCCAATATAAAAAGATACTCAGCTTTTATCATTTCAAAAGTTTTGACTTGTCCAAATACTATGATGTAAATGGTGATAATAGATATAAACGTTAGTAAAAAAAGTTTAGCTGGAGTTATCAATATTATTCCTTGAATTATTTTTGAAATTATACTAAAAAAATATAGATAATTAGGTTATAAAAAAGAATTTGATATTTCACTGTAAATAATATGATTTTTTAATATTAAAAATAATAAAATTACCAATAAAATTAGACGTATGCAGGAGCTGTCTCTTATACACATCTCCGAGCCCACGAGACCAGAGAGGATCTCG
>CAJXPH010000235.1 GCA_913057765.1 uncultured Campylobacteraceae bacterium | reverse complement strand
ACGAGATCCTCTCTGGTCTCGTGGGCTCGGAGATGTGTATAAGAGACAGGACATATACAAAGTGTATAATACACCTTAATTTTAAACTATTTTAGTTACAATCGCACATTATTTTAAAGGAAAGTTTTGAAACAGATTAATATAAAAGATTTAGATGTCAAAGTTGATATTACAAATATACTAAATGCTGTAACATTAAAACAAGAGGTTCTAATAGATGTAAATGGGAAAGTTTATATAGATGAAGAATGTCCCTTGTCAATACCATTAGTTTTTAAGTTAAGTGCACAAGAAAGTGTATCTTCATTACTTGATGTAAAGGCTATGGCTTTAAATATATTTAAAGATTATAAACCAACAATAGCTGGTACAATTTGTACATTTAAACCTATTATGGGTTGGCAAGAAATAATTTTTTTAAATCAACCTCGAATGTTATATTTTGATCATCAATCTGATGGTGTAGAATTGTTTGAAGATAAAGAAATTGAAGACTATGGTTGGAATGCTGTTGCTTGTGATATTTCATATAGAGAAATTACAGAATTTATTGAATCAAATTGTAATGGTACATTTGTATTCTATGATAATGAAATACAATTTAATGGATTTGTTTTAGTTGATGATTTAGAAGATACAAGAAAAAAAGTAAAAAGTTTTATTGTTAATAAAATAAAAGAAAAAATTGAAGATGATGATGTTGAAATTGATGATAGTGAAGTTCAAGAATCGATAGAGTATTTTGGAATAAAGGTATAAATTGGAAGATTTTATTAGGGATGGAGGAAACTGGGCTTATTTAGCATTGTTTTTATATTCTTTTGGTGGTGGTTTTGTAGGTCTTGTGGTTGCAGGTGTTTTATCATATGCTGGAGATTTAAATATAGTTGTTTCAATGATTGTTGCTGGAACGTCAAATTTTATTGGTGATCAGTTCTTATTTTATATGGCACGTACAAATAAAGCGTATGCCAATGATACAATGAAAAAATATGGAAGAAAAGTAGCTCTTGCACATCTTCTGATGCGTAAATATGGTTCACCTGTTGTTTTTGTCCAAAAGTACATTTATGGAATAAAAACATTGATTCCTCTTGCTATGGGATTAACAAAATATTCATTTAAAAAGTTCACAGTTTATAATGCTTTAGCCACAGTAGTTTGGGCTGTTGTTATTGGTGGAGTGAGTTATCTAATGGGTGAAATAATTTTAACATATGCTGAAGAGTATAAATACTACGGAATAGCTGCTATTTTAGCTATAATTTTATCAGTATCGTACTATTTTAAAAAAATATAATTAAGGATAATTTATCTCAAATTTAAAAGATTTAGAAATACCTATTGAATTTAAAAAGAATTTAGAGACTTTAGGTTTCTCTACTCTAACTTCAATACAAGAAAAATCTTTACCTTCTATTTTAGATGGGAAAGATGTTGTTGGGCAAGCAAAAACTGGTTCTGGAAAAACTCTTGCTTTTTCGATTCCAATTGTAAATGCATTAAATGTAAAAAAATTTAGAATACAATCAATCGTATTAGCTCCAACAAGAGAACTTGCAAATCAAATTGCAATTGAAATAAGAAAACTCTCACGTCATATTCATAATGTAAAAGTATTGACTTTATGTGGAGGAGTTCCCTTTAGACCACAAGTTGCTTCTTTAGATCATGGAGCACATATTGTTGTAGGAACGCCAGGTAGGATTTTGCAACATATTCATGAAACAAAAGTAGACTTTTCTAATGTAAATATGCTTGTGTTAGATGAAGCAGACAAGATGTTAGATATGGGGTTTTATGAAGATATTACAAAAATTATTGAAAGTCTTCCTGCTCATAGACAATCATTACTTTTCTCTGCAACTTATGAAGATAATATTAAAAAATTATCGAATGAAATTTTAAATAAACCACTATTTGTACAAAGTGATGCAGTACATACAAATGACGTGATTAATCAAAAATTTTATAATGCAAATGAAGAATCGAAAACAGCTTTAATTCCTGCTCTTATTTCTTCAAATAAATCAGAATCAGTACTAGTCTTTTGTAATACGAAAATAAAATGTGATGAGTTAACAGATGATTTAATTGATCTAGGATTAGATGTATTAACACTTCATTCAGATTTAGAGCAAAGAGATAGAGATGAAACTATTATTCTCTTTTCAAATAAATCTTATCCAATATTAATTGCCACTGATGTAGCTTCAAGAGGTTTACATATTGATGATATAGATTTAGTAATTAATTATGATGTAGCACAAGATGAAATGATTCATACTCATAGAATAGGAAGAACTGCACGTGCTGGGAAAAATGGTTTAGCAGTAACATTAGCTACAAGTTTTGATAATAATAGAATGGACTTAATCAAAGAAAAATTTGATGATGTTAAGTTTGAAGATATTGATACAGTTGTAGATGATATGAATTATAAGATTGATGCAGAATTTAGATCTATTTTTATACTTGGTGGTAAAAAACAAAAGGTAAGAGCAGGGGATATCCTTGGTGCTTTAACAGCGGGTGTGGGTATTGATAAAAATGATATAGGAAAAATAAATATATTAGATTTTGTCTCTTACGTGGCAATTAAAAAAGAAGTTATAAAAAAAGCTGTAAAAGGTTTAGAACAAGGAAAAATTAAAGGTAAGTACTTTAAAGTCTTTGAAAAGTAATTATGTTAAAATTCCAAAAAAAATTAAAAGGATAAAAATGGCAACAGCAACAGCTAGACATTTATTAGTAGAAACAGAAGAGTTATGTAATGAATTAAAACAAAAAATTACAGATGGTGAAAAATTTGAAGATCTAGCAAAAGAACATTCTCAATGTCCTTCAGGATCTCAAGGTGGAGACTTAGGTAGTTTTTCAGAAGGTCAAATGGTACCAGAGTTTGATGTAGTAGTTTTTAACGAAGCATTAAATACAGTACATGGACCTGTTAAAACTCAATTTGGATACCACTTATTAGAAACAACTTCAAGAGAAGACTAATCTAATTATAAATTTTTAGACTCCTTTTAAAAAAACTATATATAATGTTTTCTTATATAAAAGGAGTCCCTTATGAAAATACTTTCAGTAATATTTTTACTTACGATCTCACTTTTTGGTGCTGGTATAAACTTTGAAAAAGATTTAGTTACTGCAAAACAAAAAGCAATAACAGAAAATAAAAAACTTATGATTATGTACTCAACTCCTACTTGTCCAGAGTGTAATTACATGAAAAAGAAAGTTTTTAAAGATAAGAAAATCATCTCTTATACCAATGAAAACTATGTTTTTGTAATTATGGATATAAAAAAGGATAAAGATATATTGCCATATAAATTTATTGGAATACCAACATTTTATTTTGTGAATCCTAACGATATGAAGCTTCTTTCAAAAAAAATCGGTGGTACGAGAGAAGCACAATTTTTATCATTTATAAAACAAGTGAAGTAGCTTATTATGAAAATCATATTAATAATTACATTAGCTTTTTCTTTCCTTTTTTCATACAATGATGCAGACTTAAAAAAACTTCTTGAAACTAATATTTGTCAAGAATGTGATTTGTCCAATGCAAATTTAAGTAGTAAAAATTTAGAAAATGCTGATTTAACTAGTAGTAATTTAATTGGTGCAGACTTAGAAAATACAAATTTATTAAAATCAAATCTTTGGGGAGTAAATTTAACAAATGCAAATTTGACAAATGCAAATGTTAGAGCTTCAAATTTATCTGGTGCAGAACTTATTAATATAAAATGTGACAATGTTATATTTAAAGGTGTAGATTTTTCTAATGCAATATTAGAAAATATGAAATGTGATAATTTATCTATTTGGTCAGCACGTTTTCTGGATACATCTTTTGAAAATGTAGATTTTACAAATGCTGGTGCTGCATATTCAAGTTTCTATGGTGTAGATTTCTCTGGATTAAATATTACAGATGCAATTTTTTGGAATGCAAAAGTTTCAAGTTCTACTTTATCAAAACAGCAATGTGAACATTTGAAAAGAGAAGAAGCAATATTAAAAGATAATGAATGTGAATAAGTAAGAAGGTTTAAGAAACCTTCTTATCCGTTAGCTCTTTATCCACTTCTTCTTCCCATAAAATTGAAACTCCATAATCTTTATCAGTAATTACATATTTGAAATACTCACTCGTTCCTCGTCTTCCATGAAGCCTTATAATAGCTTGCCCCTCTTGTAGAAGTTTCTTCATTTCATATTCTGAAAAAGAACGTTTATTCCATTTTAAAAAAGCATTTGAATATACTCTAAATGTACAAGTTGAATCTGCTGTAAAAACGTATTGTTCACTGTCATCATATTCTTTTTTTGAGTTTTCACAAGTATAAACTTTGATTTGTTTTCCTTGTGCTGTCATTTTATTTGAAATTACATTTGCATTGCAGTATGGCTGTCTCTTATACACATCTGACGCTGCCGACGAAGAGGATAGT
>CAJXPH010000234.1 GCA_913057765.1 uncultured Campylobacteraceae bacterium | reverse complement strand
CTTAATATTATCTTTTTTTATATCTTCATTATTAGATGTTACTTCATTTATAATACCATTTATATCTTCTAATAATTCTTCTTTTAATAATGCTTTTCCACCAACAGTTAACAACTCTTCAGAACTTCTTGCACTGATTTGAGATATTACTGCATCAACTATTTCTGGTTTATATTCTTCAACAATTGCTTCTATTGTAGGTTCTACACTTTTTAATGAAAAAGATAGTTTCATTAATTTTTCTCTACCTTTAGCATTTGTAATATTAAGAACTAAATCATTAATTGAAGTCTTAAATGTTTCTTTTGAGTCAGTTGATTCTTCTTTAACTTGTGATTGTTCAGAACCCATTGGTTGATCAGAAAAAATACCTTTTGCATAAAGGAAATAACCAAGTCCACCAACAACTAACAATAATATAACTATTAACGCAATAAGGACTATCATCATTCCTTTGCCACCACCACTTGATTGTTTTACTTCTTCGTTATTTTCTTCTTCAGCCATGATTACCCTTCAGTTTGATTATCAGTCTTATAGTCCATAAGCATCTGTGTTAACACAGATGCATTTTTAGGGCTTAAAAACTTCATCAACGATGTGACATTATTTTCTTTTAATTTTAAGATTATATCAAAAACATCTTCAACTTTACCATCTATAATCATTTGATTAAAAATGCTTGCAGCAATTTTAGGTTTCATTTTATTGTAAATTTTTGCAGTTTTACTATCCACGGCACCTTTTATATCTAACAATATTTGCTCATTTCTATCATGTAATGATTGAATATCTTTTTTTTCTTTTTCAATTTTTGTTAAAATTGTTTCAAGCTCTTTTTTTCTTTCTTGATACTCTTTTTCTTTTTTATTATAAAAGACATTAAGTTGTTTTTTTAATTCTTTTACTTCAATTTTTTGTTTTATTAAAGCTGCACTACTTGTACGTTCTTCTTGTGCTTCTAACAAATTAAAACATAAAAAAAATAGTAATAATAATTTTATCAAATAATCCCCTTTACCCATTTATATATTTACTTTGTATATATTCGCTTGATGCTTCTTCTTCAACTAATAACAATCTTTTAATCTCTTCTTGTCTTTGTTCTTCTAACATATAAGCAAATTGTTCTGTCTCTTTTTGTAGTTCAATAACTTCTTCAATTATAACTTCTAATTGTGTATTTAAATTATTTTTTTCAACTTCTAATTTAGTAATATACATTTTCATAGTATTTCTATGTATTGCTAAAACTGCAAAATCTGATATTGCTCCATGCCTTTGTACACTAGTTGTATTAATTTTATCTTCTGTAAATAATATCTCTGTATCTATATGATTTAGTCTAGCCATTATTTGACCTTTTTGCATAAGCTTTTGATCTGTTTGACTTTTTTTTAATTTATGTAATTTTTCAATCATTATCGTTGACCAAATAGTAAAATCATACCCCATAAATCTTGGGTATAAGATTCTATATTATCGCCAATCCATGGCAAAGATATTAATACAAAAATAGAAACAAAAATTACTTTAGGAACAAATGATAAGGAAGCATCACTTACTTGTGTCACAGCTTGAAATACTGAGATAATAAGTCCAATTACCATACTTACCATTAATGAAGGTAATCCTAAGATTAAAATTATTTTTACTGTATTTTCAGCGATTCCAATTAAATCCATATTAATCTTTTACTTTAACTGTTATCTCCAACGTCTTATTATTAAGTAGTTTAGAAATTAGTTGAGCTATTTCATCAACATTTGAAGCACCCGAAATATTCACACTCTCAGTATTATTTGAAGTTGAAGAAACTTTTTTATTAGTTGTAATTGATACATTACTATCTAAGCCACCTAAAGCTGCTAAAATTTCAGCCTCATCTAGGGTATCAAATTCTGAGAATTCATCTGCCATTTCGTCTCCTTGAACACTTTCTTCAATATTTTTATTTAAATCTTCTAATTTTTTATCATTTATTTCTTTTTCTATCTCTATCTTATCGAAATCTTCTTCAAAGTTCAAATCTTCTAAAGATGAAAGATCTTCTTTCTCATCTATTTTAAAATCTGTTTCTGAAATACTTTCATCTTCAAAAATATCATCATTTTCTTCTTCTACATGAGATAAAAGGGAACTTAACTCATCATCTAATTGAATATAGTTTTTTTCTTCTTCTAAGTCATTATTTTCATAAGCTTCATCAACAATTTCAATAATTGATTCTTGAATTTCATCAGATTCTTTTTCATCAATCATAGATTCTAATTTCTTAATTATGTGTTTTGATAATTCTTCAATAGAATCAACAGAGATATCACCTATCCCATTATCTAACAAATATTCTTGTTCAATTCCATCTTTTGGTTTTAAAAATTTAATCTTTTGATTTAATGCATTCTTCTTTATAATTTTTGAATCATCAATTAAATAAATGTTATTGGGATTATCTTCAATCGCATTTTTTAGTTCATCCAAAGTTTTTAAATCAATTATCTCACCATGATCATCTAGTCTAAACTTGATGTTTGAATGATTTAAAACATTATGAATATCTTTTTTAAAACTATCGCTTCCATAAATATATATAATCAAAAGATAACCTTAAAATTATTTTTTGTTAAGATTATACCTTTTTTTTATAAAATTTTAGATAAAATAACTCCAATTAAGCATAAGGTGTTATATTGAAATTTTTACTACTTCTATTTTTTATGTGTTATTCAATTTATGCTCAAACTATAAAAGACATTTCCAACATAGTTGGAATTAGAGATAACCAATTAATAGGTTATGGTTTAGTTGTAGGATTAGCAGGAACTGGTGACAAATCAGAATTTACTATGCAAAGTTTACAAAACCTATTAAGAAACTCATATATTAAAATTCCAACATCATCTATAAAGTCAAAAAATATCGCTGCAGTTATGGTAACAGCGGAACTTCCTGCATTTTCTAGACAAGGTGACAAAATACAAATTAAAATATCAGCTATTGGTGATTCCAAATCAATTGACCATGGACAACTTTTATTAACACAATTAAAAGCAGTTGATGGAGAAGTTTATGCTTTAGCTCAAGGGACTATTGTTGCAGATAGTAAAAATGCTACAACTGGCTTTATTTATGAAGGTGCAACTATTGAAAATGAAGTAGATTATTCACTTGGAGATGAAGATTCAGTAAAACTAAGTTTATTTAAAAATGATGCAAAACAAGCTTATTTAATAGAAAAGAAAATAAATGAACACTTTGGAAGAGCACTTGCAATGGCTACAGATACAAGAACTGTAGAAATTAAAAAACCAACTAATATTTCTATTGTAAAGTTTATTTCAGATATTCAAGGGATAGAACTTGATTCTAGTTTTAAGAAAAAAATTATAATTGATATGAGTAGAGAAGCAATTGTTGCGGGAGCAAATATTCCAATTGAACCTATAACAATTGCAAGAGATAATTTTACAATTAGAATTAAAAAATCTACACTTAGTGAATTTGAATGGGATGATAAAAAAATCAATAAAGGTAAAGACATTGGAAATAATGTTAAGCTTGACAATAAACCAGTTGCTGTAAATATTGATAATACTTTTATGAATAGTAAAGAAACACCAACCGTTGCAGACTTAGTGAGAGCTATGAAAGTAATGAAGTTACCTATGACAGATATTATTGATACTATTAAAATGATAAAAGATATGGGTGCTTTAGATGTTGAATTGGAAATAAGAGGATAATATGGCAGAATTTTTAAGTCAAGACGAAATTGATGCACTATTAGATATTGCAGAAGCAGGTGAAGAGATTGATACAACTGCTGATGAACAAATTATTTCAAAAGAAAAAAACTACTCAATTTATGATTTTAAAAAACCAAATAGAATTTCAAATGAGCAATTTAAAGCATTTTCATCTTTACATGATAAGATGTTAAGAGATTTAATCACTGATCTTTCTGCCATGCTTAGAAAAATTGTAGATATTAAACTATACTCTATTGAACAAATGACATATGGTGAATTCATACTTTCAATTCCCCAACTTACTTCACTTAATACTCTATCTATTAAGCCTTTAGAAGGAAGAATTGTAATTGAGTGTAACCCTGGAATTTCACATAAGATCATTGCTGAGCTATTAGGAAGTGGAGCAGTCGCGGCAAGTGATAATCTAGATAGAGAATTAACTGAAATTGAAGTTGAAATTTTTGACCATTTTTATAAAATGTTTGTTAGACATTTATTTAAAGCATGGGATGAAGTAACAACATTAAACTTTAAAATTGAATCAAGAGATACAAATGCAAATGCAATTCAAATTATCTCTGACCATGAAATTGTATTACTTGTTGTTCTTGAAATTACAATTGATGAAGAATCTGGATTCTTATCAATCTGTTATCCTATTTCATATATAGCTGTCTCTTATACACATCTGACGCTGCCGACGAAGAGGATAGTGTAGAT
>CAJXPH010000233.1 GCA_913057765.1 uncultured Campylobacteraceae bacterium | reverse complement strand
CACTATCCTCTTCGTCGGCAGCGTCAGATGTGTATAAGAGACAGCCCCTTTAGTCAGTTTTTCCATTAATTCATGAACAGTAATGATTTTATCTAATTTATAACCATTTGATCCTGTAAAGAAAAGTCCAGTGTCTAAATCTCCTTGATATGCAGCACCTAGTCTATCTGCAATACAATAACCTACTGCTTTTGCTTCTACTCCTCTATTACAAGGAGCAACACAGTTTGAAATACATTGTACTTTTGGAGCTGTATCATTTTCTATTGTAGCTTGTAAATTAGTTACAACTCTTCTAGCTGGTAATCCAACAGGTGATTTCCCTAATTTAATATCTTCTTCTTTTGCATTTAATAACACATTTTTTAATGTAGGATGTGCATCACATTCAAATGTTCCAATAAATCTTGTTGCCATTTGTACACCAGTACAACCCATAGCAATATATTTATCAATATCATTTTTATCCCAGATTCCACCTGCTGCAATAATTGGAATATCTTCACCCCAATTTTTTGCTTCTTCAATAACTGGTCCAACAATATTCTCTAATTGTGATTCTTCTTTAAAACAATCCTCATATTTAAAACCTTGATGCCCACCACTTAATGGACCTTCTACAATAATTGCATCTGGAACTTTATTATATTTTTTCCATTTTTTACAAATAAGTTTTAAAGCACGAGCAGAAGATACAATTGGAACTAATGCCACTTCTGGATAATCTTTTGTAAACTCTGGCATGTTTGTAGGTAATCCAGCACCTGTGATTATAATATTGATACCAGCTTCACAAGCATCTTTCATCATTCTTCCATAGTCATTACATGCATATAAAATATTACAAGCTAATGGAGCATCTCCACATATTTTTCTTGCATTTTCGACAATTTCAAAAAAAGATTCTCTTGAATAAAAGTTCAGTGCATCTTTAGGTTTGTCTTTTTTCATTATTACATTAACATTTTCACTTTTATCTTTGTAATAACCAGTACCAACTGAAGATATAACTCCCAGACCACCTTCTTTAGCTACATTTCCAGCTAATTGATCCCAACTAATTCCAACACCCATTCCACCTTGTATAATTGGATGTTTTATTTCATATTTTCCTATTTTCAAAACGGACCTTTTATTTTATTATTATCTTAGCGAAATTCTTTTTACCTTTTTGTAAAATATATTCCCCTGATTCTATATTTAGTTTATCATCAACTACTTTTTCTTGATTTAAACTAACTGCATTTGCTTTTACATCTCTTCTTGCTTGAGAAGTTGAATTTACTAAGTTAGTATCAACTAAAGCTTGACAAATCCAAATACTGTTTTCAAAGACAAATTCTGGCATGTCTGTAGGTATATCTTTTTTTGCAAATACTTTTTTGAATTCAGCTTTTGCTTTCTCTCCCGCACCAACACCGTGAAATCTGTCAACAATTTCAATCGCTAATGAATCTTTTACATCTTTTGGATGTAACGTTTTACTTTTTACACCTTCTTGTATTTCTTCTATCTCTTTTAAAGATTTTGTTGAAAGAAGTTCAAAGTATCTCCACATAAGCTCATCTGAAATTGATAATACCTTTCCAAACATATCAAAAGCTTCATCCGTAACACCAATATAATTATTTAAGGATTTTGACATTTTTTGGACGCCATCTAGACCTTCTAGAATTGGCATCATTAATACAGCTTGCTGTTTACCAGTATTATATGCTTTTTGTAAAGTTCTTCCCATAAGCAAATTAAACTTTTGGTCAGTCCCTCCAAGTTCAATGTCAGTATTCATTGCTACTGAATCATACCCTTGAAGTAAAGGATAAGTAAATTCACTCACTGCTATTGGAGTGTTTGAGGCATATCTTTTCGCAAAGTCATCTCTCTCTAACATTCTAGCAACTGTTAAATTTGATGCTAAAGTGATCATTCCTCCAGTTCCAAGTTCTTTTAACCATTTTGAATTGAACATTACTTCTGTTTTTTCTGGGTCTAAGATTTTAAATACTTGTTCTTTATATGAAACTGCATTATTCTTAACATCTTCTTCTGTTAAAACTTTTCTTGTTTCACTTTTTCCTGTAGGATCACCAATTGTCGCAGTGAAGTCACCAATAAGAAACTGTACAATTCCTCCAAACTTTTGGAATGTTGCAAGTTTTTGGATAAGTACTGTATGACCTAAATGTAAGTCAGGAGCAGTTGGATCAAAGCCTGCCTTTACGTAGAAGTTTTTACCATTTTCATAATAGTTTCTTAGTAGTTTTTCAATACCCTCTAAGTCAATAATCTCAGCTGTTCCTCTTTGTATTTCAGCTAGGGCTTCTTTGATTTTCTCTTCCATTTATCCTCTTCTTTTGAATCTATTTATTATAAGCATCTTTTTTTGAGAAAAATTCTATAACTTTTGTTTTTCTCTCAATAATTTTTCTTACTTCTTCTATATTTGAATTATTCATTTCAAATTCTATATCACAATATTGTCTATATGAATGTTTTTCTCTTCCGTAATCTACAGACAAGATATAGCCTTCATATTGGCTCATGTAGCTTAATAACCTAGCTAATTCTCCTTTTGTATTTGGAAGACTTACAACCATTTTATAATGGTATAAAGTGTCTTTTGTCCATTTACAAAATAACATATCATCTGTAGACATAATTTTCTTATAAGCTTTATCACACATTTTATGATGAATTAATGCTTTATTCCCATCTTTAAAAGCGACGATTTCATCGGCAAATTTAGGGTGACAACAGTGGTCAAATGATACAGAATTTATACTGAAATTTGAATATATAAGTATGTTATCAAATTTATATTTTTTGATTTTACTTGTATATATTTTAAATCTAGCTACAAAACCCTGTTCTTTGATGATTTTTTTCTCAATTTGATGCTTTACGTGTTTAAAATAATCAAGTATTAGTGGTATTTTATGTAAAGAATCAGTTTTTATAATAGAAGTGATATTATTTATATACTTAGAAAAAACCGTATTGATAATATTTTTCCCACTTAATTCATCTATTTCTCTTTGTCTTTGTGCACATAAAAGTCTTATTTGTTTTTTTGCTCGATTTGTTTTTACCATGTCATTCCAAGAACATCTTGGTATTGCATAATCAACGGTTTTAATTGATACTATATCTGAACTATGAAGTTCTGTTAATAATGGTTTCTTAACTTTATTTATATAACACTCTATGGCATTTTTACCTACATCTGTATGGACTGCATAAGCAAAGTCATATGCAGTAGAACTACGTGGTAGATTGAAGGTATCACCTTGTGGTGAATAAACAACAATCTCTTCTGAATATAGGTCTTCTTTTGTATCCGCATAGAATTCTTCAACATTGTCGTTTGAAT
The DNA here is from genome assembly GCA_913057765.1 of uncultured Campylobacteraceae bacterium. GTDB lineage: Bacteria > Campylobacterota > Campylobacteria > Campylobacterales > Arcobacteraceae > Halarcobacter. The sequence goes on along the minus strand of CAJXPH010000233.1, from coordinate 1,137 downwards.
ATTCTAATGATTTAAGCCAATTTAAATTTGGTTGTTGTTTTGCTCCACTTTTATACATCCAGTGAGCTGCAATTCCATATTCTGCAACTTTATTCATTTCAAATGTTCTTATTTGAACTTCATAAATTTTCGAATTATAAAATACCGTAGTATGAATAGTTTGATATCCATTCTCTTTTGGAGTTGAAACATAATCTTTAAATCGTGAAATTAATGGTTTGTTTTCTAAATGTAAAAAACCTAGAACTCTATAACAATCAATATCTTCATCAACTAAAATTCTAATTGCAAGTAGGTCAAGTACTTCATCAATACTCACTCCTTTTCTTTGCATTTTTAAATAAATAGAGTAATAATGTTTTATTCTACTAAAGATTTGAATTTTACTTAAATCGAAACCATTTTTTTCTAATAGATTTTTTGTTGAAGAAATAAATTTATTAAATGTAAGTTGTATTGCATGTTGATGTTCTTTTATAAAATCATCAATTTTTTTATATTCTTCTGGATAGATATAAAAAAATGCTAAATCTTCAAGAGTATTTTTAACGGTTGATATACCAAGTCTATGTGCAATTGGAACATAAACTACAAGAGTTTCTTCTGCAATTCTTAGTTGTTTATTTGCAGGTAAGGCTGCAAGTGTCAACATGTTATGAAGTCTATCACATAGTTTTACAACTAGAACTCTAACATCATCAATTGACGCAATGAGCATTTTTCTAAAAGTTAAAGCAGAAGTGATTAACCTTTTATCAGAATCTGATGGAATCAACTCATGTTCTCTGATTTCATCGATTTTAGTTAGCCCATCAACCATATGTGCTATGTCTTCACCCCATCTTTCTTTTATGAAGTCTAAATTATATTTTGTATCTTCAACAACATCATGTAAAAGTGCAGTTGCAATAATATCTTCTTCATTTGAAAAATGCGATGCAATAGAGGCAACAAGAATTGGATGAACACAGTAAGGTTCACTACTTTTTCTAAATTGACCTTCATGTGCTTCGATTGTAAAATCAATAATTTCTTGAAGTTTTGGAGTAATACTTGCTTCATTTTGCAGAAGCGAAACAGCATCATTAATATCTGTCTCTTATACACATCTCCGAGCCCACGAGACCAGAGAGGATC
>CAJXPH010000232.1 GCA_913057765.1 uncultured Campylobacteraceae bacterium | reverse complement strand
TTTTTAAGAATATATTTAAACTAAGTAACATTTTAATTATATTTAATAACTTACTTAGTTTTAAAATTACGCAATTATATCTAAAAAATGTCTCAGAAATGTCTCAATTTGATAATTTTTGTTATAATTTAGTTACTTTTTTTTAATTTTTTCTTTCAAGATAATTTTACCAAGTTCAACACCTGGCTGATCATATGTATTTATTTGAACAAATTTACCCACAACTGAGGTTAAAAGTTGAAAAGTGTACATTAGTTTTGAAATATTAAATTCATCTACTCTATCTATTGTAATTAAATCACAAGGTATATCTTTTAGTTCTTCTACTGCTTTAATAGTAGAATCTGCTTGATAGTTTATTAGTTCCTTAAACTTTATATTATCTATATAGTCAAGTTCTTCTAGTCCTTCAAGTGATATATTTGGAATACTAATATCTTCTTCAAAGTCTTCTATTTTTATAAAAGTTACTGTTTTATCTCTTACTCCATCTACAATTAGTTGTAAAAAAGAGTGTTGATCAACAGGACCTAATAGTCCTACTGGAGTTAAAGCTTGTCTTGTGCCATTTATATTTAGTTTTCCTAAAGATTCACCCCATAGTTGGATATACCATTTATTAAAACCTTCGAGAAGTGAAGAGTATGAGAAAACTACATTTATATTAAATCTATTTTTATTTTCAACTAAAAATCGTGCTTTATTTAAGATATGAGTATGGTATTCTTCTTTTTCAAAGAAAGAATCATTTACTTCTTTACAGCCTTTTAGAAGGTCATCTATATCAACTCCAAGTATAGAAAGAGGTACTAATCCTACCGCAGAAAATACTGAGAATCTTCCACCTACATCTTTTGGAATATCAAAAGTCTTCATTTGATTTTTGTCTGCGTAAATTTTTAATTTACTGTCATTTTCTGTAATACACACGCAGTTTGATTTATCTATTTTTATTAAAGAATGTAGATATTTAAATATAGAGATAGTCTCTATTGTAGTTCCTGATTTTGAGATGATTATAAAAAGAGAATCTTCTAAATCTACCTTTGAGACTCTCTTTTTTATATCAAGAGGATCTGTTGATTCTAGAAAATGAAGCTTCTTTCCATTTTGTTTATGTCTTAGGAAATTATGGATTGCATATGTTCCTAATGAACTTCCTCCAATACCAATAACCACTATGTGTTTTTGTTTTACAGTTTTTGCAAACTCTTTGATATCATGAGTTTCTTGATATGGAAGTTTATAATATCCTATATCTTTTTTTTCATCTACTATTTTTTCAAATATTTCATTATTTGATCTTATTTCATAGAAATTTTTATTGTAATGCATTTAATTTTTTTCTTTTTCAAGTTCATAAAAATAGTTTGTAGCTTTTACAAAACCATCTATGCTACCACAATCAAATCTTTCACCATCAAATTTGTATGCTAGAACCATACCTTTTTTTGCTTGTGTTAAAAGTGCATCAGTAATTTGAATCTCTCCACCTTTTCCTGGTTTTGTAGTTTTGATAATATCAAAGATATCTGGAGTTAATATATATCTTCCTATGATTGCAAGATTTGATGGAGCATCTTTTGGATCTGGTTTTTCTACCATATCTGATATCATAAAAATATCTTTCTCTATTTCTTTTCCTGCTATTACACCATATTTATTTGTTTCTTCTTTTGGAACTTCTTCAATTGCTACAATTGAACATTGGTATTTTTCATATAAATCTAGCATTTGAGAAAGAACACCTTTTGGTGCATGACATAAGTCATCAGCTAAGACTACGGCAAAAGGTTCATTTCCTATTAGAGTTTGACCTGAAAGAATAGCATGACCTAGTCCTTTCATCTCTATTTGTCTAGTATATGAAAATGTACATTTTGTGATGACATCTCTAATCTCTGTTAGGTAATGCTCTTTTGATGTACCTTTAATTTGATGTTCTAGTTCATATGAGATATCAAAGTGATCTTCAATTGCTCTTTTCCCTCGACCTGTAACAATTGCCATGGTATCCATACCTGCATCAAGTGCTTCTTCTACTCCATATTGGATTAGTGGTTTTGTTAATACTGGTAACATTTCTTTTGGTGTTGCTTTTGTTGCTGGTAGGAATCTTGTTCCATATCCTGCTGCTGGGAATAAACACTTTTTTATCATCTTATTTCTTTTCTCCTTGAATATATCCATTTGGATTATTGTTCTGCCAATTCCAACTATCTTCACACATTTCTTTTATAGTTTTTTTAGCTTCCCAATTTAAAATTTCTTTTGCATAGCTTGGGTCTGCATAACATTTTGCAATATCACCAGCTCTTCTTTCTACAATTCTATATGGCACTTTTTTATTTGATGCATTTTCAAAAGCCTTTACTACATCCAGTACGGAATTACCTTTTCCTGTTCCTAGATTTACAATCAAAGGTTTTTTATTTTTTATTTGTATATTAAGATAATCTAGAGCTTTTACATGACCAAATGCTAAATCTACTACGTGAATATAATCTCTCACTCCTGTACCATCAGCAGTTTCATAGTCTCCCCCAAAAATATTTAAATATTCTCTTTTACCTACAGCTGTTTGCGAAATAAAAGGCATAAGATTGTTTGGTATTCCATTTGGGTCTTCTCCTATCGTTCCACTTTCATGAGCACCAACTGGATTAAAGTATCTTAAAATAGTTATTTTGTATTCATTGTCACTAATATATAAATCTTTTAGTATCTCTTCAATAAAAAGTTTTGTTCTTCCATATGGATTTGTTGCAAAAGTCGGGAAGTCTTCTTTAATAGGAGTTGTATGTGGGTCACCATAGACTGTAGCTGAAGAACTAAATACGATTTTCTTGCACTTATATTCTTTCATTACTTCAAGTAGCGTTAATGTACCATTTATATTGTTATCATAGTATTCAATTGGTTTTTCTACTGATTCACCTACTGCTTTAAGACCTGCAAAATGTATTACAGAATCTATCTTATATTTCTTAAATAGATTTTGTAAAGATTTTTTATCTCTTATATCTCCTTGTTCAAAAGAAATACTTTTATTTATAATTTTTTCTACTCTTTTTAAACTCTCTTTTGAAGAATTACATAAGTTATCATACACCACAAAGTCATATCCTGCTTCATGTAATGAAATGAGAGTATGAGAACCAATATATCCTGCTCCTCCAGTTACTAATATTTGCAAACTATACTTTCCCTTAGAATTTTTTTATAAGCTTAACATACCTAAATTGATAACTTTCTTTTTTTTCTTTTTTTTGTTGTGTCTTTTTCTTCCTCTTGGATCAAAAAGATTAAAAAATATAAGATAGAGAGTTAAAAAAAGTATGATATTTAGAATATCGTCTGAATGAAGTACTTGTAAAAATATTAATGCAAAAGCTCCTTGTATCATGATTAGAGTATTTACAGTAAAAGACTTATTTCTTTTCATATTATATAAGATATGGTGAATGTGATTTTTATCAGCTACAAAAGGAGATTTCTTTCTTTGGAGTCTTCTTCTAATTACTACCATTGTATCAAGTATTGGAATTGCTGCTAAAAATAAAATAGCAGTAGGAGTTACATAGTCAAGTGCTTTAAAACTTAAAAAAGATATCATAAATCCTAAAAATAATGATCCGCTATCTCCCATGAAAACTTGAGCTGGATTCCAGTTTAAAAGTAAAAAACCAACTATAATAGCTAATAAAAATGATGGAATAACTATTAAAATTTGGTCATCATTTATAATACCTATGATTAGTAGTGCAGATAGTATGATAGAACTTACTCCTCCTGCAAGACCATCTAATCCATCGATTAAATTAAGACCATTTGTGAAACCTACAAAGGCAAATATTGTAAAAGGAAGTGCTAAGTATCCTAGATTTGCTTCATAAGAGAAATATGTTCCGATAGTATCAATGCTATAGCCATTATAATACAAAATAATAGTACCTATAATTATACATAGAAACTTTATTTTTGAACCTAATTCTTTGATGTCATCAATAATTCCACAGATAAATATGATTAGAAATGCAATCATTGGATATATAAGTTCTATGGCAAGGTTAGTCTCAAAAAAGAACATGGCAAAGAAAAACATTAGCCCAATGACAATACCTGCTCCCCTTGGAGTGGCTTTTTTATGAGAGCTTCTTCCATTTGGTACATCAAGTAAACCAATCTTAGGAGCTATACTAATAAAATATTTGATTGAAATAAAAGTAAGAAAAACAAGAATAACACAATATAAAATAATTTTTATGTCCATAGTAAAATAAAGCCTTTAGTTATTAATAAAATGAACTATATAGTAAATATGCTTATATATTATATAAATATAGTGAAAAAATGTAAAAAAAGTGATTTTTTTTTAAGTTTGTAATCTAATTGTAATTTTAAGAAATTGATAAGTGATAGGATAAATTAGTCTCATTTTAGACTCATTTTAGAACTTGTATCTACTATATACCTGTCTCTTATACACATCTCCGAGCCCACGAGACCAGAGAGGATATCGTA
>CAJXPH010000231.1 GCA_913057765.1 uncultured Campylobacteraceae bacterium | reverse complement strand
TACGAGATCCTCTCTGGTCTCGTGGGCTCGGAGATGTGTATAAGAGACAGTTTTTCACCCAAAAAGAGGTATTCGTCAGCTTTTAAAGACTCTTTTTTTGTTAAATTAATCCTATTTTCAATCCATGTTTTTTTATTCTCAATTAATTTTTTTGCGTCCTTTAATGTAAAAAAAATATTAGAGGAAATCTGAATTAAATTATTGCTTTTAATTCTTAAATAAGTATGCCTATTTCTTATTTTTTTTATTATCTGAACTTCAATGATTTTATTTGATATTTGGGTAGTAAAATTCATCATTGCCTTAAGTAAATTTTGGTAGAATAATACCTAAATTTATTAAAGGGATGATAAAAATATGAAAATTGCAAACAGAATGGAAAACCTATCTCCGTCAGTGACAATGGCGATTACTGCATTGGCAAGAGAATTAAAATCTCAGGGGAAAGACATTTTAAGTTTTAGTGCGGGAGAACCAGATTTTGATACACCTAATGTAATCAAAGAAGCTGCTATAAAAGCTATTAAAGATGGACATACTAAATATACAGCTGTTGAAGGTACAATTGAAACAAAAAAAGCAATTATAAATAAACTAAAAAAAGACCATGGATTAGAATATCAACTAGATGAAGTAATTGTGTCAAATGGCGCAAAACATTCACTATTTAATCTTTTTCAATGTTTAATTGAAAATGGTGATGAAGTGATTATTCCAGCTCCATATTGGGTAACTTACCCAGATCAAGTAAAATTCTCTGATGGAGTTCCTGTATTTATTGAAACAGACGACACAAATAACTTTAAAATTACAGCTGAGCAATTAAAAGCTGCAATTACAGATAAAACAAAAATATTATTATTAAATACTCCTTCAAATCCTTCTGGAGCAGTTTATACGAAAGAAGAACTTTTATCACTTGGAGAAGTTTTAAAAGGTACTGATATTTTAGTATTATCAGATGAAATGTATGAAAAAATCATGTATGACGGAACACCATTCAATGCTGCGGCATCAGTTAGTGATGATATGTTCCAAAGAACTGTAACAATCAATGGTATTTCAAAAGCTGTTGCAATGACAGGTTGGAGATATGGATATGTTGCAACTCCGCAAAAACTTCTTGTTAAAAATATGACTAAATTACAAGGTCAAGTTACTTCAAATGTAAATTCTATAACTTTACAAGCTGCTGTTACTGCTTTAGATGGTAGTGCAGATGCTGATATTGAAATGATGAGAAAAGAATTTGAAATTAGAAGAGACGTTGCAGTTGAACAATTTAACGCAATAGAGGGATTAAGCGTAAATAGTCCAGATGGAGCTTTTTATCTTTTCATAAATATTAAAGAAGTAAATCCAGATTCTATGAAATTTGCAGCAGACCTTTTAGAACAAGAAGGTGTAGCAATCGTTCCAGGATTAGCATTTGGAACAGAAGGTTATTTTAGATTCTCATTTGCTACAGATTTAGCAACTATTGAAGAAGGTATTAGAAGAATCAAAAATTTTGTGGAAAATAACAAATAATAATGACTCCACAAAAAAAAGCCACCGTAGTATCGAGTAGTGTTGCGGCACTACTTACTCTTATTAAACTTGTAGTTGGTATCGCAAGTGGGTCAGTTGCAGTTTTAGCCTCTGCGATTGATTCAGTTCTAGATATGTTTGTATCAGTATTTAACTACTTTGCAATCAATAATTCTGAGAAACCAGCTGATAAAACATTTAACTATGGAAGAGGAAAAATTGAAGCATTAGCTTCTGTAATAGAAGGCACGATTATTACCGTTTCAGGACTATTTTTACTTTATCAAGCAATCAAAAAAGCTATCAATGGTGAAGTGTCTACATATCTAGGGATTTCTTTAACCGTAATGATCATTTCTTTAATAATAACTATAGCTCTTGTTTTATATTTAAATAAAATTGCGCGTCAAACAAATAGTATGGTTATTAAAGCAGATGCACTTCACTACAAAACAGATGTATATACAAATATTGCAGTTTTAGTTTCACTTGTACTTGTTAATTTCACAGGAATTGAACTAATTGATGTAATAGTAGGTGGTGGAATTTCAATATTTATTATCTACTCTGCCTATGAACTTATTCAAGAAGGTATATTAGTATTATTAGATAGATCAGTTGATGAAGAAATTGTTGATGGTATTGTTGAAATAATCAAATCAGAAGAAAAAGTAAATACACATCACCTATTAAAAACAAGAGATGCTGGAAGTCAAACTTTTGTTGAAGTACATTTGGTTTTTGATTGTATTATTACACTTATGAGTGCACACAAAGTTACTGATAGAATTGAAGAAAAAATTAAAATGCTTGATTCTCGTAGAAATTGGGTTATTAACGTTCATATGGATCCATATGATGATTTTGAAATAAATGATGAAGGAAGACAATGTTCAATAAATTAATTTTATCTTTAGCTTTAGTATTCACAACACTTTTTGCAGAAATTGATTTTCAAAAAGCAATGATATATAAGGCAGATATAAATTCTACAACTGCATATAATATGCAGAAAGAGGGAACTTTAATTGTAGATGTAAGAACAAAAAGAGAATTTAACACCCTTAGAGCAAAAAATTCTATTAATATTCCTGTTTTCTATGAAAAAAATGGACAAAGAGTATTTAATAAAAACTTCCCAAATGAAATTTATAAAACATTAAATGGTGATATAAATAAAGATGTTATACTTATCTGTAGAAGTGGTTCAAGAACAAAACTAGCATCAAATCTCTTGGCTTATCAAGGATTTAAAAATGTATATAATATAAAAAATGGTTTCCAATATGACTGGACAAAGGTTAATCTTCCAACTGAAAAATAGGAAATATAATGAATTATTTAAAAATACTTGGAGCAAGTGGAAGTAAAACAAAGTTAAAAGGAACAACTTCTTTCCAAATTTATAATGATATTATAGTTGATGCTGGAAATGTTATCAACTCACTAGGAAATGATGCATTATATATAAATCATATTTTTTTAACACATTCACATTCTGACCATATTATTGATTTACCATTTATCGTCGAAGGTTTTTTTGAACAAAGAACTGAACCTTTGATGGTATATGGTTCGAAAGAGACTTTAAAATCAGTAAAAGATCATACTTTTAATGATGAAATCTGGCCTGATTTTACAAAAATAAATCTTCCAAATTCTGATAAAAAATCTTTAATTCTAAATGTAATTGAAGAAAATGAAACTATTAAAGTTGGGCCATATAATATTACAGCAATTAATGCAAATCATATTAAAGGTGCTTATGGTTTTGTAATTATCAAAAACAATCTTAATGGCTATGTAATAAGTGGAGACACTTATGAGAATAAAGCTTTATGGGATGTAATAAATAACAATACAAAAATCAAATCATTGATTATTGAATGTTCTTTTCCATCTAAAATGAAAACCCTTGCATTGAATAGTAAACATTTAACTCCTGAAATATTGAAAAATGAATTAAAATATCTAAAAAGAGATGATGTTCAAATATTTATATATCATCTAAAACCTTCTTATCGCGAACAAATGATAAAAGAGATTAAAGATTTTAAAATTCTTTCTAAGGGTGGTAAAATACTTGAAGAAGGTGATGTTATTCATATTGATACAGGTGAAATTGAAATAGATACGATTATCCATAACAAATTCTCACGGATAATGGAAATTAATCAAGAACTATCATCAGAACTTGATAAAAATAAACTTTTTGAAATGATATTGGTTCTTACTAGAGAGCTTACACACTCTGAAGCAGGAACTTTATATATTATGTCAAAAGATAAAAAAAATTTAGAATTTAAAGTTGTTCAAAATGACCCTATGAATATTTATATGGGAGGGACAAGAGATAATCTAACATGGGACCCTTTACCTCTGTATTTAAAAAATGGCTATAAAAATGAAAATATGGTAGCTGTAATTTCTGCTTTAGAAAATAGAATAATTAATATTGCAGATGTCTATAACAATAAAAGATATGATTTTGAGGGAACTAAAAGGTTTGATAAAACAACAGGGTATAAATCAAAATCAATGCTAGTTATTCCTTTGGTTAATCATGAAGATGATGTTATTGGTGTATTACAACTAATTAATAAAACAAAAGTACTAGATGAAGTAATCCCTTATAATGAAGCAGATGAAACAATAATAAAAGCTCTTGCAGGGCAAGCAGCTATGGCACTTACAAATACTATATTAATTTCTAGTTTAGATGAGTTTTTAGATGCATTTGTTTCAACAATTGGTCAAGCAATCGATGCGAAATCAAGACATACAATGAATCATATTGGTAATGTCGCAGAAATATCAAATCTTATCTCAGTTGCCATTCATAATGATGAAACAATATATAAAGATGTTAAATATACAAAAAATGATTTCAGACAACTAAAACTTGCAGCACTAATGCATGATATAGGAAAAATCTCAATGCCTGAATCAATTATTGATAAAGGGACTAAATTAGAAACAATAGTTGATAGAATAGAAATTATTCAAAATCTGTCTCTTATACACATCTGACGCTGCCGACGAAGAGGA